>NZ_JAAGPB010000802.1:0-2572 GCF_017104585.1 Burkholderia sp. Ac-20392 | reverse complement strand
GTTGCCGCCGATACCACGCCGGCACACGCCGCCGCCGGACGCGCACCGCGCGCGACCTGGCGCGCGCATGCGCCGCTATGGCTGATGTGCGCACCCGCATTCGCGCTGTTCGCCGCGCTCGTGCTCGTGCCGCTCGCGATGACGTTCGTGCTGACGTTCTACCGCTTCGACCCGGCGACGGGCGCGATCGCCGCGTTCCAGTTCGGCAACTACGCGGAAGTGCTCGGCTCGTCGTACTTCCACACGATCTTCCTGCGCACCTTCGGGATCGCCGTGCTCACGACCGCGATCTGCGTCGCGGTCGGCACGCCCGAAGCGTACGTGCTGTCGAAAATGCGCGACCCGTGGCGCTCGCTGTTCCTGCTCGCGATCCTCGCGCCGCTGCTCGTGTCGATCGTCGTGCGCGCGTTCGGCTGGAGCATGCTGCTGAACACGAGCGGGCTCGTGAACCGGACGCTCGGGCTCGTCGGCCTCGGGCCGTACAAGCTCGAATACACGACCTTCGCGATCGTGATCGCACTGGTGCACGTGATGCTGCCGTTCATGGTGATTCCCGTGTGGACCGCGCTGCAACGGCTCGATCCGCAGACCGAGCACGCGGCGCTGTCGCTCGGCGCATCGCCGTTCACGACGCTGCGCCGCATCGTGCTGCCGCAACTGATGCCGGGCGTGCTGTCGGGCAGCCTGATGGTGTTCGGGCTGTCGGCGAGCGCGTTCGCGATTCCCGGCCTGCTCGGCGGGCGCCGGCTGAAGGTTGCCGCCACGGCCGTCTACGACGAATTCCTCGGCTCGCTGAACTGGCCGCTCGGCGCGACGATCGCGGTCCTGCTGCTGGTCGCGAACCTCGTCGTGATGCTCACCTACTACCGCGTGCTCGAACGCCGCTACGCGCGCAGCCTCGGAGGCGCAACCCGATGAGAAAGAACGGCCCCTTCGCCCTCGCGTTCCACACGCTCGTGATCGTGTTCGTGCTCGCGCCGCTCGTGATCGTCGTGCTGGTCGCGTTCACGCCGGACGAAACGCTGACGCTGCCGACCCACGGGCTGTCGCTGCGCTGGTTCCGCGCGATCCTCGACTACCCCGACTTCGTCACCGCGTTCTTCAACAGCCTGAAGCTCGCCTTCGCATCGGCGACGCTGTCGCTCGCGATCGCGCTGCCGGCGGGCCTCGCGATCGGCCGCGCGACGTTTCCCGGCCGCGCGCTCCTGAACGGGCTGCTGCTGTCGCCGCTGGTAATCCCCGGCCTCGTGCTCGGCATCGCGTTGCTGCGCTTCTTCGCGCTGATCGGCGCGACCGGCTCGTTCGCATGGCTCGTGCTCGCGCACATGATCGTCATCACGCCGTTCGTGATGCGGCTCGTGCTCGCGTCCGTCGCCGGCCTCGACCGCAGCATCGAGCAGGCCGCGTGCTCGCTCGGCGCGGACCCGTGGACGACCTTCCGCCGCATCACGCTGCCGATGATCGTGCCGGGCATCACCGGCGGCTGGCTGCTCGCGTTCATCAACAGCTTCGATGAGCTGACGATGTCGATCTTCGTCACGTCGCCGCAGACGGTCACGCTGCCCGTGCGCATGTACATGTACGCGACCGAGTCGATCGACCCGATGATGGCGTCGGTGTCGGCGCTCGTCATCTTCATCACCGCCGGCGCGATGCTGCTGCTCGATCGCGTGTACGGCCTGAACCGCATCCTGATCGGCCAACACTGACGATGACTTCCGTTTCCCGCTCAACCGAACCCGTGGACGACGGCGCGCAGTTCGTGCGCGTCGCCGAGCGCGAGCGCGCCGCGATTGCGTTCACGCTCGACGGCCATCCCGCGCAGGCACTGGCCGGCGACACCGTGCTCACCGCGATCCTCGTCGCGCAGCGTCGCGTGCGCGTCAGCGAATTCAGCGGCCTGCCGCGTGCGGGCTTCTGCCTGATCGGCGCGTGCCAGGACTGCTGGGTGCGCACCGAGGCAGGCGCACGCGTGCGCGCATGCTCGACGCCGATCGCCGACGGCATGCGGATCGTCACCGCCGCGCAGCCCGTTGCAACCGGAGACGCGCGATGAACGACGCACTGCAACCGGTGATCGTCGGCGCGGGCCCGGCCGGTGTACGCGCAGCCGAGGCGCTGGTCGACGCGGGGCTGCGCCCCGTCGTGATCGACGAGAACGCGCGCTGGGGCGGGCAGATTTACCGGCAACCGCCAACAGACGGCGCTTTCTCGCGCGGCAAGCGCACGCTGTACGGGTTCGAGGCCGCCAAGGCCGACGCCGTGCACCGGACCATGGCCGCGCTGCTGCCGCACGTCGACTACCGGCCGGACACGCTCGCGTGGGCGTGCGGCGCGGGCCGCGTCGATTCGCTGCAGGGCGGCCGCGAAGTGACCGTGCCGTATTCGCACCTGATCGTCGCGAGCGGCGCGACTGACCGCATGCTGCCGGTGCCGGGCTGGACCCTCGCGGGTGTCTATACGCTCGGCGGCGCACAGGTCGCGCTGAAGGCGCAGGGCTGCGCGATCGGCCGACGCATCGTGTTCGCGGGCACGGGGCCGCTGCTGTATCTCGTCGCGTACCAGTATGCGA
>NZ_JAAGPB010000801.1:0-2470 GCF_017104585.1 Burkholderia sp. Ac-20392 | reverse complement strand
CATGCGGCGATCATCGCGCGGCAGCTCGGCATTCCGGCGCTGGTTGCGGTTGGCGATGCGCTGTACGCGATTCCGGACGGCACGCAGGTCGTCGTCGATGCGAGCGCGGGCCGGCTCGAACACGCGCCGACCGCACTCGACGTCGAGCGCGCGCGGCACGAGCGCCAGCGCCTGGACGGCGTGCGCGAGGCGAACCGGCAACTGGCCGGTGAAGCGGCCGCGACCGTCGATGGTCGCTCGATCGAAGTCGCCGCGAACATCGCGACGCTCGACGATGCGAACACCGCGGTCGACAACGGCGCCGATGCAGTCGGCCTGCTGCGCACCGAGCTGATGTTCATTCATCGCCAGGCTGCACCGACGGCCGTCGAACACCAGCAGAGCTATCAGTCGATCGTCGACGCACTGCAGGGCCGCACGGCGATCATCCGCACGCTCGACGTCGGCGCCGACAAGGAAGTCGACTACCTGACGCTGCCGCCCGAACCGAACCCGGCGCTCGGCCTGCGCGGCATCCGCCTCGCGCAGGTGCGCCCCGATCTGCTCGACGATCAGTTGCAGGGCCTGCTCGCGGTGAAGCCGTTCGGCACGGTGCGCATCCTGCTGCCGATGGTCACCGATGCGGGCGAGCTCGTACGCCTGAAAAAGCGCATCGACGAATTCGCGCGCGCTCAGGGCCGCACCGAACCGATCGAGGTCGGCGTGATGATCGAGGTGCCGTCGGCCGCGCTGCTGGCCGACCAGCTCGCGCAGCACGCGGATTTCCTGTCGATCGGCACCAACGACCTGACGCAGTACACGCTCGCGATGGACCGCTGCCAGGCCGACCTGGCCGCGCAATCCGACGGCCTGCATCCGGCCGTGCTGCGCCTGATCGACATCGCGGTGCGCGGCGCCGCGAAGCACGGCAAGTGGGTGGGCGTGTGCGGCGCACTCGGCGGCGATCCGCTCGCGGTGCCGGTCCTGGTGGGCCTCGGCGTGACCGAGCTGTCGGTCGACCCCGTATCGGTGCCGGGCATCAAGGCGCGTGTGCGCCGTCTCGATTACCAGTTGTGCCGTCAGCGCGCGCAGGATCTGCTCGCGCTCGATTCGGCACAGGCGGTAAGGGCAGCAAGCCGCGAGGTCTGGCCGCTCGACTGAGCGTCGACGGCAGGTTCGCGACCGGTTTCACGACGAAAGCAATTAGCTCAACGACGATTAATGACGAGACAAGGATTGGAGGACTGAATGAACGGGAATCCGTTTCTGAAAATACAGGGCCTGGGCCGGGCGCTGATGCTGCCGATCGCGGTATTGCCGGTTGCCGGCATCCTGCTGCGACTCGGCCAGCCGGACGTGTTCAACATCAAGATGATCGCCGACGCCGGCGGTGCGATCTTCGACAACCTGCCGCTGCTGTTCGCGATCGGCGTGGCGGTCGGTTTCGCGAAGGACAACAACGGCGTCGCTGCGCTCGCGGGCGCGATCGGTTACCTGATCGAAACCGCGATCATGAAGGACATCGATCCCAAGCTGAACATGGGCGTGCTGTCCGGGATCATCGCGGGTGTGGTCGCGGGCCTGCTGTACAACCGCTATAAAGACATCAAGCTGCCGGACTACCTCGCGTTCTTCGGCGGCAAACGGTTCGTGCCGATCATCACAGGCCTCGTCTGCGTGATACTCGGCATCGCGTTCGGGTACGTCTGGCAGCCGGTCCAGCATCTGATCGACGCGGCCGGCCAGTGGCTGACGACGGCGGGCGCGATCGGTGCGTTCGTGTTCGGCTTCCTGAACCGCCTGCTGCTCGTCACGGGCCTGCACCACATCATCAACTCGCTCGCATGGTTCGTGTTCGGCAACTTCACGCCGCCCGCCGGCGGCGAGATCGTGCACGGCGACCTGCACCGCTTCTTCGCGGGTGACCCGACCGCGGGCACCTTCATGGCCGGTTTCTTCCCGATCATGATGTTCGGTCTGCCGGCCGCGTGTCTGGCGATGCTGCACGAAGCGCCGAAGGAACGCCGCGCGATGGTGGGCGGCCTGCTGTTCTCGATGGCGCTCACGTCGTTCCTGACCGGCGTGACCGAGCCGATCGAATTCAGCTTCATGTTCCTCGCACCGGTGCTGTATGTGATCCACGCGGTGCTGACGGGGCTGTCGCTCGCGATCTGCCAGATCCTCGGCGTGAAGCTCGGCTTCACGTTCTCGGCCGGTGCGATCGACTACGTGCTGAACTACGGGCTGTCGACGAAGGGCTGGATCGCGATCCCGCTCGGCATCGCGTACGGCGCCGCGTACTACGGGCTGTTCCGCTTCTTCATCCGCAAGTTCAACATGGCCACGCCGGGCCGTGAGCCGGCATCGGCCGATGCGGCCGCGGAATCGTACGCATCGGGCGGCTTCGTCGCGCCGGCTGCCGGCGCCGCTGCGGTTGCAGCCGCACCGCGCGCGCAGCGCTACATCGCCGCGCTCGGCGGGGCAGGCAACA
>NZ_JAAGPB010000800.1:0-246 GCF_017104585.1 Burkholderia sp. Ac-20392 | reverse complement strand
CTCTGCCTGAAAAAAAAAAAACCACCCCCCCCCCCCCCCCCCCCCCTCCAACCCCCCCCCCCCCCCCCCCCCCCTCTCCCCCTACTACCCTCTTCTCCATCCTCCCTTTCCTCCTTTTTCCCTTCCTCTGCTTTCTCCACATTCTGTTTCCCTCTTTCCACGCTTCTCTGCCTTTGTCTCTCTTGTTCTAATGATGTACCATCTCATCTTCTTACAAGACATACCATTTCCTCCCTCGCTTGTACC
>NZ_JAAGPB010000799.1:0-2640 GCF_017104585.1 Burkholderia sp. Ac-20392 | reverse complement strand
CGCGAACGCGCACGTGCTCGCACCGCACATCGGCACGCCGGACTGGACGGACGCGCTGAGCCAGAAGGTCGTGTTCCTGTCGAATGCGCATCAGCAGAGCGCCGAACTGACGCTCAATCCGGCCGACCTCGGGCCGCTGCAGGTCGTGCTGCGCGTCGCGGACAACAACGCGCACGCGCTGTTCGTGTCGCAGCACGCGCAGGTGCGCGAAGCAGTCGAAGCCGCGCTGCCGAAGCTGCGCGAGGCAATGGAAGCGGGCGGGCTCGGGCTCGGCAGCGCGACCGTCAGCGACGGCGGCTTCGCTTCGCAGCAGCAGAACCCGCAACAATCCTTCGCCGGCGGCCAGTCGTCGCGGCGCGGGAGCGGCGGATCGTCAGGCGTCGATGCACCGGTCGGCGCTGCGCAATCCGCACCGGCCGCCGCGAGTGTGAGCCGCGCCGGCCTCGTCGATACGTTTGCCTGAGCATGGCCGCCGCCGTGCGCGCGCCGCTCAGCGGCCGTGCACCGCAGCGGCTGCCTCGCCGCGCAGCGCCGCGCCCTTGCGCGTGGCGACGATGAAGTCCGCCGCGCGTTCGCCGATCATCACCGACGGCGCATTCGTGTTCCCGCCGACCAGCGTCGGCATCACCGACGCATCCACCACGCGCAATCCTTCGACGCCGCGCACGCGCAGTTGCGGATCGACGACCGCACGCGCGTCCGAACCCATCCGGCAGGTGCCGACCGGGTGGTAGATCGTGTCGGCATGCTCGACGATCGTCTTGCGCAGCTCCGCTACGCTCTGGTCGGCCCGCGTGTACAGCTCGCGCCCGCCCTGCGACGCGAGCGGCGCCTGCGACAGGATCTTGCGCATCGCCTGCGTGCCGCGCACGAGCAGGTCGAGATCGCGCGAATCGTTGAAGAAACGCGGATCGATCAGCGGTGCGTCGCGTGCATCGCCGCTCGCGAGCGCCACCGTGCCGCGACTGAACGGCCGCAGCGCGCACACGTGCAGCGAATAGCCGAAGCCCCAGTGCATCTTGCGGTTGTGGTCGTCCACGAGCGCCGTGCAGAAATGCAGTTGCAGGTCGGGACGCTCGAGCGACGGATCGCTCTTGATGAAGCCGCCGGCCTCCGCGACGTTGCTCGTCATCATCCCGGTGCGGCTCGAGAAATAGCGCGCGAGCGCGGGCGTCATCTTCGCGATCCCGCGCAGGCACACGCCGACCAGTTCCGATGAATTCACGCGCGTATTGATGATGAAATCGATATGGTCGATCAGGTTCGTGCCGACGTCCGGCGCATCCTGCACGACCGCGATCCCGTGCCGGCGCAGCTGCTCCGCCGGGCCGATCCCCGAACACATCAGCAGTTGCGGCGAATTGAACGCGCCGGCCGACAGGATCACTTCCGCGCGCGCGTCGAGCGTCTCGACGCGCCCGTTGCGCGCGACCGCGACGCCGGCCGCACGCTTGCCGTCGAACACGACTCGCAGCACCGTCGCATCGGTGATCACGTGCAGGTTCGGCCGGTTACGGCCGTAGATGTACGCTCGGGCGACGCTGCAGCGCGAGCCGTCGCGGTGCGTGACCTGGTAGAAGCCGACGCCTTCCTGCGTCGCGCCGTTGAAGTCGTCGTTCAGCGGATAGCCGGCCGCATGCGCGGCCTGGATGAATCGTTCGGAGAACGGATTGCGAAAGCGCAGATCCGACACCGTGAGCGGGCCGTCCGCGCCGTGCCATGCATCGGCGCCGCGCGCGTTGCCTTCCGCGCGGCGGAAATACGGCAGCACGTCCTGCCAGCCCCAGCCTGTCGCGCCGAGCTGCGCCCATTCGTCGTAGTCGCCCGGGTGGCCGCGCGTGTAGATCATCGCGTTGATCGCGCTCGAGCCACCCATCCCGCGCCCGCGCGGCTGATAGCCGCGCCGCCCGCCGAGGCCCGGCTGCGGCACCGTCTCGTAGCCGTAGTTCGTGCCGAGCTTGAACGGCACCAGCGCCGCGATGCCGACCGGCATGTTGACGAGCAGGTTGCGCTCCGTATGCGAGCCGGCCTCGATCAGCGCGATCGTCGCATCGGGGCAGGCATCGGCGAGGCGGCCTGCCAGGCTCGACCCGCCCGAACCGCCGCCGACGATGATGTAGTCGTATTGCATGTCACGTCTCCGTCGTGTCATGGAAGGCGCCCGGCACCGCCGCGCGACCGCGTCCCCTCTTGTAATTCGGGCATTGTAGGAATGGCCGTTGCCCACGCGGCGCGCGGATTCAAGAGCGATTCCTCTAAACGCCCGCGTGAACTAAATTTAAGATGTATCGATTCGCTTTGCATGACGCGCCGGCCACGAGAAGCCGATCCGTCGCGAAACGGGAGTGACGACGATGCAGCGCCAGGTTCTGCAGGCCGCGTGCCGACCGGGTTGTCCGGATGCGATGCGCGCCGCCCGCATTTCATTTCAAACGGCTGCCCGCGCGGGGATGCTCTGCGTCATGCGCGCAGTCGATCGAAATCGAACGGCACGTGTCGTCGCCGACCGTTTGGACGGTTTGTCGCCGCAGCGGCACGATGCGCTGCGGCACGATCTGGCGTACACGTCGCGCCGCGCCGTGTCGGTGCACCGGCAGGCGCTCGCGGCGCAGCGACGCGCGCCGGTCGGCAGCCACATCG
>NZ_JAAGPB010000798.1:0-2485 GCF_017104585.1 Burkholderia sp. Ac-20392 | reverse complement strand
CCGGCCATTCAGTGCGCAGCACGTCGTCGAAACCGTGATCGGCATGGTGGAGCACGCCGAAGTTGTCGCACAGTGCGCGCGCCGCCGGCGCGACCGTTTCGCCGCGCTCGCGCGTGAGCTGCGCGGCGCGATTGATCGTCAGCGCCGCCGCGAGATGCGGAATCACTTCCTCGAAACGGCGTGCATCGTCGTCGCTGAACGGTCGATTCAGGCCCTGGCGGTAAATCGACATGAACGTCGTCAGGCCGAACCGGCGATCGAGCGTGCACACGCACATCAACTGCGCGAGCCCGTACTTCACGCACCAGTCGCGAAACCGGGCATCGAGCCCCGGTTCGACGACCGACAACCGCACCGCGTGGCCGTGCGCGCCGCGCAGCGTGCGGTGCGCGAGCGGGTCGCAATCGCGCACACGCTTCCAGTCGCTGAAGAATGCGTGCGGCAGACGGTACAGGAAGCTGTTGTGCATCACCGGGCCGGTCGGCACATGGGTCGCGACGCCCGTCCATGCGGCGTCGAACGGAATGAGCGCCTGCAGCAGCGAAAAGAAGCGGTATTCGAATTCGCCGATGCCGGACCGTGCGGCAACCGCGTACAGGTCGAGCAGCATCAGCCCGAGTTCGCGCTGCGATGCGTCGCCGCGCGTGACGCCGTCGAAATCGGCACGCCGGGACGGCAGCGGCGGCCAGGCGAAGTCGTCGAGCACGATGGCGGCCGGCACGTCGCGCAGCGCATCGAGATCCTGCCCGAAATCCGTCGTGATCCTCACCTTCCGCTCCCCTGCCCGATCGGGCTGCTGATGTGCGCAACGACACCGGCCGATTATAGCGATCGGCTTTTTTGACGGGCCACGGTGCCGGAACGGGCGTCAGCCCCATCCATTTGAACGGTGCACGGCACGTTGCTGCTCCGCAGCACGCCGCGCGACGGCAGCCCGCCGCGTGCATGCCGCGCACCGCGGGTTTTCCGCACCGTTCATCTGTACGACTGTTCGAAGGTTTTCCCGCTGCGGACACTGCGTCGCGACAACACCAACGACAAACCGATGCAGGACGGTATGGAGAACCCCACGTGACGAAATCCCGCTTCATCCGCACGGCCGCAACCGTCGCGACACTTGCCGCGTGCAGCGCCGCCGCGCACGCGCAGTCGAGTCTCACGCTGTACGGCGCGCTCGACGCCGGCGTGCAATACCTGACGCACGCCGACGGGCGCCACTCGGCCGTGCAGTTGCAGAACTACGGGATCCTGCCTTCGCAGATCGGGCTGAAAGGCCACGAGGATCTCGGCGGCGGCTGGCGGGCGCTGTTCAAACTCGAACAGGGTCTCAACCTCAACGACGGCACTGCGACCGTGCCCGGCTATGCGTTCTTCCGCGGCGCGTACGTCGGCATCGCGGGGCCCGTCGGCACCGTCACGCTCGGCCGGCAGTTCAGCGTGCTGTTCGACAAGACGCTGTTCTACGACCCGCTCTGGTACGCGTCGTACAGCGGCCAGGGCGTCATCGTGCCGATGAACGCGAACTTCATCGACAACTCGGTCAAGTACCAGTCGCCGACGTTCGCCGGCTTCGACGTGGAGGCGCTTGCCGCGACGTCCGGCGTCGCCGGCAACACGCGCGCCGGACGCGTGCTCGAACTCGGCGGCCAGTACACGAGCAACGGCCTGTCGGTCAGCGCGGTGCTGCATCAGGCGCACGGCGATGTTTCCGCGACCGACGACACATCGGCGCGGCGCCGCGAACTCGGCACGCTCGCCGCGCGCTATGCGTTCGCCACACTGCCGCTCACCGTCTATGCGGGCGTCGAACGCCTGACCGGCGACCTCGACGCGGCACGCACGATCGTCTGGGGCGGTGCGCGCTACCAGATGTCGAGCGAGATCGGCCTGAACGCGGGCGTCTATCACACCGACTCGCGCACGCCGGCGATCGGCCACCCGACGCTGTTCATCGCGAGCACCACGTACGCGCTGTCGAAACGCACCGTCGCCTACGTGAACCTGGGCTACGCACGCAACAGCGGCCAGAGTTCGCAGACCGTCTACGAATACGACCCGACGCCGCTTGCCGGCGCATCGCAGTTCGGCGCGATGGTCGGCATGTACCACCTGTTCTGACCTCCCACACGAGATCCCGCCATGAAAACCCTGTCTACGGATGCCGCACTCCCGCCCGACGGCCGCGCATCGACCTTCGCGCGCTCGACGCTCGTCGCGCTCGTCGTGTTCGCGGCCATCACGCCGCTGCTGCTGCTCGTGGCGCCCGCCGTCGCCGGCCAGCTTGCAACGCAGCTCGGGTTGTCGGCGTCGCAGATCGGCACCTACTTCTTCGTCGAACTCGGCGCGTTCAGCCTCGCGACCGTGCCGTCGTACCTGTGGCTCGGCCGGGTCGACGCGCGCCGCGTCGCCGCGTTCGCCATCGCGCTGTTCGGCGCGGGCAACCTGCTGACCGCGCTGTGGATGCCGGGCTTCGTCGCGCTGCTCA
>NZ_JAAGPB010000797.1:0-2422 GCF_017104585.1 Burkholderia sp. Ac-20392 | reverse complement strand
CCCGTCGGGGCTCGCGGCGATCACGACCGCGCTGTCGTCGTGCCTCGCGGCGGGCGACCACCTGCTGATGACGGACGCTGTGTACAAGCCCGCGCGGCAGCTGTGCGACGGCGTGCTGCGGCGCGCGGGCATCGAGACGACGTACTTCGCGCCGTGCGCGTCGGTCGACACGCTCGACGCGCTGATCCGGCCGAACACGCGCGCGCTGTATCTCGAGGCGCCCGCGTCGCAGAGCATGGAGATGTGCGACGTGCCGGCGCTCGCCGCGTTCGCGCACGACCGCGGGCTCGTGGTGCTGTTCGACAACACGTGGGCGACGCCGCTGTTCTTCGATGCGTTCGCGCACGGCGCCGACCTCGTGATCCAGGCCGGCACCAAGTATCTCGCGGGTCATGCCGACGTGATGATCGGGATGGTGTCGGCCTCCGCGCGCGCGCTGCCGGCGCTCGAACAGTATCAGCGCGACACGGGGCAGTGCATCGGCTCGGACGACGCGTTTCTCGCGCTGCGCGGGCTTCGCACGCTCGGCGTGCGGATTCGCCAGCACCAGGCGAACGCGCTGCGCGTCGCGCGCTGGCTCGCCGCGCGTCCGGAAGTGCGGCGCGTGTGCTACCCGGCGCTCGAGGACGATCCCGGCCATGCGCTGTGGGTGCGCGACTTCGGCGGCGCGACGGGGCTGTTCTCCGTCGTGCTGCGCCCGGCCCCCCCGCAGGCCGTCGCCGCGCTGCTCGAAGGACTCGCGTACTTCGGGCTCGGCTATTCGTGGGGTGGCTATGAAAGCCTCGCGATGCCGTTCGACTGCACGGCGTACCGCACCGCATCGCACTGGGACCCGGGCGGCCCGTGCGTGCGCTTTCACATCGGCCTCGAGAACGCCGACGACCTGATCGGCGATCTCGAGGCCGGCTTCGCCCGCTTCAACGACGCGCGCTGACCGGCCAGCCACACACAGCCCGCACGCATTGCGCAGCCTTCCAAACACGAGGAACCCGTATGACGAAGCAACTCTGCCTGGGTGGATTCATGCGACCCATCTGCCTGCACACGGCATGGTGGCGGCATCCGAGCGCGCCGACGCTCGCGAACTTCAACTGGCCGGTGATCCGGTCGCTCGCGCAGAAGCTCGAGCATGCGTGCTTCGACGCGGTTTTCACCGCCGACCACCTCGCGGTGATGCCGATGCCGCCGAACGCACTCAAGCGCAGCGGCACGATCACGTCGTACGACCCGCTCGTGATGCTGTCGGCGATCGCCGCGTGCACGGACCGCATCGGCCTGATCGCGACCGGCACGACGAGCTACGAGGATCCGTACCTGCTCGCGCGCCGCTTCGCGTCGCTCGATCATCTGAGCGGCGGGCGCGCGGGCTGGAACATCGTCACGACGGTCAACCCGGAGGCCGCGCTCAATTTCGGGCTCGAAACCGCGTTGCGTCACGCGGAGCGCTTTGAGCGCGCCGAGGAATTCTTCGACGTCGTGACGGGGCTGTGGGACGGTTGGTCCGATCACGCGCTCGTGATGAACAAGGAGACGGGCGTGTTCTCCGATCCCGACAAGATCCGGCCGCTCAACCACAAGGGCAAGTTCTTCTCGGTGAAGGGGCCGCTGAACATCGCGCGGCCGGTGCAGGGCTGGCCGGTGATCGCGCTGGCCGGCGCGTCGGAAGAGGCGCGCGACATGGCCGCGCGTTCGGCCGATCTCGTGTTCGGCAACGCGCGCAGCATCGAGACGGGCCGCGCGTTCTATCGCGACGTGAAGTCGCGGGCCGTCGCGGCCGGGCGCAATCCCGACCACGTGAAGATCCTGCCGGCCAACCAGGTGTACGTCGGCCGCACGCGCGCCGAGGCGCTGGCGAAGAAGCGCTACATGGACGATCTCGTGCACGTCGACAGCAACATCCCGAACCTGTCGATCCGGCTCGGCGTGGACTGCTCGAAGTTCGATCCCGACAAGCCGCTGCCGGAGCTGCCGCATACCGAACAGGGGCAGGGCAACCAGCGCGAATGGGCGGCGCTCGCGCGGCGCGAGGGGCTGACGGTGCGCGAGCTCGCGAAGCGCGCGGCCGAATCCGGGACCGGCGAGATGGTCGGCACCGCATCCGAGATCGCCGACCAGATGGAGGAGTGGCTGATGACGGAGGCCTGCGACGGCTTCATCGTCGTGTTCTACACGGTGCCCGACGGCTACGACGACTTCGTGACGATGGTGGTGCCGGAACTGCAGCGGCGCGGGCTGTTTCGCACGCGCTACGAAGGCACGACGCTGCGCGAGCACATCGGCCTGCCGCGGCCGAAGAGCCCGCTCGACTGAGCGGCGCGTCGCCAGATTTCGTTCCGGGAGACCGCGATGACCCATGACTCACCCAGACAGACGTGGATGACGACGCCGTACCGCCGCCGGCTCGGCGTGCTGAGCGACGCCA
>NZ_JAAGPB010000796.1:0-249 GCF_017104585.1 Burkholderia sp. Ac-20392 | reverse complement strand
GGGGTGCCGGATCATTAAAAAAAAAAAAAATGTAAAGATTGTAGAGAAGAGACGATGGACACAGAACTCAAACATAAGAGTCAGATTGATCGAGCACTCATGACGAAAAGAATATAGTACATACTGAGAGATATCGGTATGCTCCTACTCTATAATTAGATCTCTGTATAACAGTCAACTTGTACAGAGGGCTAGCTAGCGAACCACGCTAGAGCAGCAGTGAAGCTGGCATACAATAGAGGTTAGTAA
>NZ_JAAGPB010000795.1:0-2595 GCF_017104585.1 Burkholderia sp. Ac-20392 | reverse complement strand
GCCGCGACCTGCGCGCGCAGCGGTCGTTGCGCGGGGCGCGCGTGGCGCGCGACCAGGCGGCGACGTCGAACCGGTTGAAGGACGAATTGCTCGCGACGGTGTCGCACGAACTGCGCACGCCGCTGAACGTGATCTACGGCTGGGTCGAGGTGCTGCGCAATTCGGGCGACAGCGCGCTGCAGCAGCAGGCGATCGACGCGATCGACCGCAGCGCGCGCTCGCTCACGCGGATGGTCGGCGACATCCTCGATGCGTCGTCGCTCGCCACCGGCAAGCTGCAGCTCGACGCGATGCCGGTGGACGTCGTGCGGCTGTTCTCCGATTCGGTCGGCGCGTTCCAGACGGCCGCGTCGTCGGCCGGCATCGTGCTCGAGTTCGACTGTGCGGCGTCGACCTGCGTCGTGTCGGGCGATGCCGAGCGATTGCGGCAGATGCTGTCGAACCTCGTGTCGAACGCGCTCAAGTTCACGCCGGCCGGCGGCAGCGTGACGGTCGGGCTCGCGCGCGACGACGTGCGGGTGGTGCTGACCGTGTCCGACACGGGGCAGGGCATCGTGCCGGCGTTCCTGCCGTACGTGTTCGACATGTTCCGTCGCGCGGACGATTCGCCCGCGTCGTCGCGGCGCGGGCTCGGCCTCGGGCTGTCGATCGTGCGGCATATCGCCGAACTGCACGGCGGCAGCGTGACGGTCAAGAGTGCGGGGCGCAATCGCGGCGCGACGTTTACGGTGACGCTGCCGGTCGGCTGGCAGCCGATCGGCGCGATGGCGTGGGGGAATGCGCCCGCGGACGGCCATCGCGACCCGCCGATGCTCGATACGCAACGCATCCTGATCGTCGACGACGATGCGACGACGCGCGAGAGCCTCACCGCCGCGCTGACGACGTTCGGCGCGGCCGTCGCGATCGCGTCGACGGGCCGCGAAGCGCTCGCGGTGGCGGCCGACCTGCGGCCGACCGTCGTGCTGTCCGATCTCGCGATGCCCGACGGCGACGGCTTCTGGCTGCTCGACGCGTTACGGCACGCCGGCATGAACGGCGGCGGTGCGCCGCCCGCGGTGCGGGTGCTGGCCGTGACCGCGCATGCGGGCCTGGCCGACGAACGCCGCGCGCTCGAGGCCGGATTCGACGGCTATCTGTGCAAGCCGGTCGACGTGCGCGAACTGGCGGACAAGATCGTGCGCGTGACGAAGCACGACGGCTGAGGCGGCGGCCATTCATCGCTTTCGTTCTGTTGTTGCGACGACCTTTCCCGATGATGCGGGGCTGACCTTGAACGGAGATCTGCCGGCTTCGTCGCTGGCCGTGATCCTCGTTCCGTCACGTCCGCCTCGGCTGCGACACGCCCTCGAGCGTGTTCGCGACGTCGTCGCGCGCCGGGCCGGCCGAGCGCGTCGCGATGTCCGCGAGCGACAGCATGCCGACCAGCCGCTTGTCGTGATCGACGACCGGCAGGCGCCGCAACTGCGCATCGGCCATGTAATGCTGGATCTCGTCCAGCGAATCGTCTTCGAAACACCACTCGATCGGGCCCGACGCGACTTCCTGAATCCGCGTCTCCGGTGGCTTGCCGGCCGAGATCGCGCGCACCGCGAGGTCGCGGTCGGTCACCATCCCGACCAGCCGGTTGTTGTCGCACACGGGGAGCGCGCCGACGTCGTAGCGCTCCATCAGTTGCGCGGCATGGCGGATCGAATCGGTCGGCGCGATGCGCACGACGTCCTGCGACATGATTTCGTTGACACGATGCATGGCGTCCTCCTGGCGGGTGGGGTGCGTCGATTCGTCGGTGGATTCGGCCGACCGCATGCCGTCCGGCACGCGTGACCGGTCATGTGCCGCCGCGTTCGCGCGGGTCTTGCCGCGGCCTTTCCTCATGCGAATCGGGCGTCGTATCGGGCGGCCTGTCGGGCTCGATGCGCGTGACGCCGCCGGTCGCCGGCGGGTCGCTCGCGGGAAACGTGTCCTCCAGTTGCTGGTCGATATGGCGTTCCGAATGGCCCGTGCGCGTGCGGTCTTCGTGCTTGCGTGGCGGCGACGGGTCGGGCCGGGTCGAATGCTTCATGACAAGGCTCCCTGCGAACGACGATGACGCGATCATTTCCGCAACGGTCATGCCCGGGTCCGCACGCGGCACGCGATTTGCCATGTCGACGGAGATGACGACGATGACGACCACGCGCGTCGCGACCGGTGCCGGTCGCGCGCACATCAAGCGGAGGCACGATGACGATTCCGAAACGGCGACAGGGCGTGCGCTACGAACTCAATGTTTGCGGCGGCGGTTTTGATTCGGTGAAGAGCCACTTCGAGGAGTGGAAGCACGAGCCGCTGATCTACCGGCCCGAACGCCGGATGTTCGAAGGCAAGGCCGACGTGCGGCCGCTCGGCGACGAGACGTTCGGCTCGACTGAACCGGCGCGGTTCGCGCTGCAGCGTGCGTGCGAACCCACCGACACCTATGCGCTCGCGTGCGCGCATTCGTCGACGACGCCCGCGACGGCATGGCCCGCTACGCCTACAGCCGCGGCTGCCTGATCGGCAACCTCGGGCAGGAAATGGGCGCGCTCCCCGAAAGTTTCCGCGCCCGCCTGC
>NZ_JAAGPB010000794.1:0-2442 GCF_017104585.1 Burkholderia sp. Ac-20392 | reverse complement strand
GCCCGCCGCGCCGCTCACGGCGCAGCAGACGCGGTAACCCGCCGGTGCGGGATCAGCGCGACGCCGGCGCGGCGACTGCCGTCCGCGACGCGCGTTCGCGCCTTGCCGGATGCGTCTCCGGCATTCGCCAGTACACGAGCAGCGAGATCGCCGCGCACGCGGCGACGTACCAGAAGAACATCGTCTCGTTGCCGCTCGCCTTCAGCCGTAGCGCGACGAATTCGGTCGTGCCGCCGAGGATCGCCGTCGTCAGCGCATAAGGCAGCCCGACCGCCAGCGCGCGGATCTGCGGCGGGAACAACTCGGCCTTGACCAGCATGTGCACCGACGTGAAGCCGCTCAGCACGACCAGCCCCGCGAATACCAGCGCGAACGCCGCAAGCGGCTCGTGCACGTGCCCGAGCGTCGTGAAGATCGGCACGGACAGCAGCGTGCCGCCGATCCCGAACCACAGCAGCACCGGCCGGCGGCCGACGCGGTCCGACACGAGGCCGAACAGCGGCTGCAGCGGCATGTACAGCAGCAGCGCCGCGGTGCAGATCCAGGTCGCCGTTTCCTTGTGGAGCCCGACCGAGTTGACGAGGTACTTCTGCATGTAGACCGTGTACGTGTAGAACGCGACGGTGCCGCCGACCGTGATGCCGATCGCGAGCAGCAGTTCGCGCCAGTGGGCCGCGAGGTCGGCCGTCATGCGCGTCTTCGCCGCGCGGGCCCGGCTGGCGATGAACGCGTCGCTCTCCACCACATTGCGGCGCATGTAAAGCGCGAACAGCGCGAGCACGCCGCCGACGAAGAACGGAATCCGCCAGCCCCAGCGTTCGAGGTCGTGCGTGCCGGCAAAGATCCGCTGCATCGCGAGCATCAGGCCGAGCGCGACGAGCTGGCCGGCGACCACGCTCACCTGCAGGAAGCCGACGTAGAAACCGCGCCGGTCCGGCGGCGCGATCTCGCTCAGGTAGGTCGCGCTGGTGCCGTATTCGCCGCCCATGCTGAGCCCCTGCAGCAGTCGCGCGGTGACCAGCAACGCCGGCGCGAGCACGCCGATCGTCGCGTAGCCGGGCGTGACGGCGATCAGCATCGATCCCGCGCACATCGCGAGCACCGACTTCGTCAGCGCGGCCTTGCGTCCGCGCCGGTCCGCGTACAGGCCGACGAGCCAGCTCCCCGCCGGGCGCGCGATGTACCCGACGGCCGCGATCGCGGCGGTGTTCATCAGCTGCACGGTTGGCCGGTCGGCCGGAAAGAACGCCGGTGCGAAGTAGATCGAGAAGATGCTGTACGCGAGAAAGTCGTACCACTCGATCAGGTTGCCGGCCAGGCCGCCGACGATCGAACCGATGCGCGGCGGCGCGCCGGCCGCTCCGGTAGAAGAGGTTGCCATGGGTTGTCTCCTGTCCTGGCGAAGGTGTGCCGGGCGGTCGTCCTTGCCGCCCGTGCGCGGGCGCGATTACGCGCGGTCGGCCCCGTAGCGGGCGTCGAGCGCGTCGAAGCGGGCCTTGTCGACGAGCCGCTGCCGTTCGGCGAACGGCGCGACGAGTGCGGGGTCTTCATCGAGCCGGCCGGTATCGCGCAGCACCGTCAGCGCGGCCTGCATCCCGTGCACCGCGCCCTGCAGCGCCGCGTTCGCATACAGCACCACGCCGTAGCCGAGACGCGCCAGGTCGTCGCGCGAACGCGTCGGCGTCTTGCCGCCGATCACGATGTTGATGAGCTGCGGCGTATCGAACAGCGCCGGCAAACGCTCGACGTCCTCCGGCGTGTCCATCGCCTCGATGAACAGCACGTCGGCGCCCGCTTCCGCATAACGATGCGCGCGCTCGATCGCGTCGTCGATGCCGTGGACGGCGGCCGCATCGGTGCGCGCGACGATCAGCAGGTTCGGGTCCACGCGCGCGTCGACGGCCGCCTTCAGCTTGCCGACCATCTCGCCGGCCGGAATCACTTCCTTGCCCGCGAAATGGCCGCACTTCTTCGGCAGCACCTGATCCTCGAGCTGGATCGCGTCGGCGCCGCTGCGCTCGAGCGTACGCACGGCGTGCAGCACGTTCAGCGCATTGCCGAAGCCCGTATCGGCATCGACCATCAGCGGCAGGTCGACCGCGTCGCGCACGCGTGCGGTGTGCTCGGCGAGTTCGCCGAGCCCGACGAAGCCGAGATCGGGCAACCCGAGCGACATGTTGGTGACGCCGGCGCCGCTCAGGTACAGCGCGCCGAAGCCGAGATCGGCCGCGACCCTGGCGCTGAGCGCATTGAACGTGCCGGCGACGAGCAGCCCCTGGCGGGCGGCGATGCTGCGCCGGAACCCGGCGCGACGAAGTGCGGTGTGATCGGACATGCAGGGCCTCATTGGTCGAAACGAAACAGGGTGCGCGGCGTGTCGCGCAGCACGCGCAGGCGCTCGCCGGGGTCGGGCAGCCAGCGCGCGAGCGCCGCCACCGTCGA
>NZ_JAAGPB010000793.1:0-2811 GCF_017104585.1 Burkholderia sp. Ac-20392 | reverse complement strand
GCGCGGCGGCGGCCGCTGCCGCGTCGTCGGGCGGCGGCGGGGGCGGCGGCGGGTCGAACGACGCCATCTCCCACCGCTGGTACGCGGTGAGGGTGCCCGCGCGATCGCTCGCCGAATCAGACATACGCGTCTTCCGCCTTGCCGCCGATCGCGATCGCGCCGCTCTCGGCCAGGTTGCGCACGATCTGCAGGATGCGGCGCTGCTGCGTCTCGACGTCGGACACGCGTACCGGGCCGCGCGCGTCGAGATCCTCGGCGAGCAGTTCGGCCGCGCGCTGCGACATGTTCGCGAGGAACTTCTGGCGCAGTGCCGGCGGCGCGCCCTTCAGCGCGATGATCAGCGTTTCCGACTCGACTTCCTTGAGCACCATCTGGATCGCGCGATCCTCGAGGTCGAGCAGGTTCTCGAACACGAACATCTGGTCGATGATCTTCTGCGCGAGTTCGGCGTCGTACTGGCGGACGCTTTCGAGCACGCCTTCCTCATGCACGCTCGTCATGAAGTTCAGGATCTCGGCCGCGGTGCGGATGCCGCCCATCGGGCTGCGCTTCAGGTTGTCGCTGCCGGACAGCAGGCCCGTCAGCACGTCGTCGAGTTCGCGCAGCGCGGCCGGCTGGATGCCGTCGAGCGTCGCGATCCGCAGGATCACGTCGTTACGCAGCCGCTCGGTGAAGCACGACGCGATTTCCGACGCCTGGTCGCGGTCGAGGTGCACGAGGATCGTCGCGATGATCTGCGGATGCTCGTTCTTGATCAGTTCGGCCACGGCGCCCGAGTCCATCCACTTCAGGCCCTCGATGCCGCTGGTGTCGCTGCCCTGCAGGATGCGGTCGATCAGCACGCCGGCCTTGTCCTCGCCGAGCGCCTTGGTCAGCACCGAGCGGATGTAGTCGCTCGAATCGAGCGACAGCGCGGTGTGCTGCTCCGCTTCCTTCGCGAATTCGTGCAGCACGTCCTCGACCTGCTCGCGCGTGACGTTCTTCAGCGCGGCCATCGCGGCGCCGATTTTCTGGACCTCGCGCGGCGCGAGGAACTTGAATACCTGCGCGGCCTCTTCCTCGCCGATCGACATCAGCAGGAGCGCGCTCTTGGTCAAGCCTTCAGCGTTCATCGGACACCCAGTTCTTCACGACGGTGGCGACGATCTTCGGATCCTGGCGGGCGATCGTGCGCGCGTAGTCGAGGTTGCGTTCGTAACGGTTCTTTTCGCTCTCGAACCCGAGCAGCAGCGAGTCGGGCTCCTCGGTCTTCTCCGGTGCCGGCAGGCCGTCGAGCGCGACCGAATCTTCCGGCGCGGCGAGCGCCGGTGCGACCGGCTCGGGCGGCGGGAACGCGCGGCGCATCGCCGGGCGCACGAACATGAAGTAGAGCGCCGCGGCGGCGGCCGCGATGCCGAGCCACTTCGCCGCTTCCTTCGCCATCGCGATCATGTCCGGCTGGCGCCACCACGGCAGGTCGGCGTACGGGTCGCTCGCGGTCGAGAACGCGCTGTTCACGACGTTCACCGAGTCGCCGCGCTTCTCGTCGTAGCCCATCGCATCCTTCACGAGCTGTTCGACCTGCGCGAGCTTCGCGGGCGGCAGCGGCTGCATCGTCACGTGGCCTTTCGCGTCGGCGACCGGCTGGTAGTTGACGACGACCGCGACCGACAGCCGCTTCACGCTGCCCATCGGCTGCTCGAGATGGCGGATCGTCTTGTCGACTTCGTAATTGGTCGTCTGGTCCTTGCGATCGCTCACCGGGGTCGTCTGCGGCGCGTTCTGGCCGTTGCCGGCGACGATCGGCGCGGAAGCCGGCTGCGGCGGCGTGTTCGACAGCGCGCCCGGCACGCCCGACGCGCCACCCTGCGCGAGTTCGGTCGCGCTGCTGGTCTGCTGGCTGCGGATCGCGGATTGCTGCGGATTGCCGTTCGGGCCGTAGCTTTCCGACGTCTGCTCGATCTTCGAGAAATCGAGGTCCGCGCTGACCTGCGAGCGCGCGTTGCCCGTGCCGAAGATCGGCGCGAGGATCGCGTCGATGCGCTTCTGCGTGTTGTGCTCGACCTGCTGCACGTACTTGAGCTGGCTGGCGTCGAGGCCGGATGCCGACGCGGTCTGGGTCAGCAGGTTGCCGTCCTGGTCGACGATCGTCACGTTCTTCGCGGGCATGTCGGGCACGCCGGACGACACCATCCGCGTGATGGCCTGAACCTGGCCCTCGTCGAGCACGCGGCCCGGGTAGAGGTCGACGAACACCGACGCGCTCGGCGCTTCCTTGTCGCGCACGAACACCGACGGCTTCGGGATCGCGAGATGCACGCGCGCGCCGCGCACGGCGTTGATCGATTCGATGGTGCGCTGCAGCTCGCCTTCGAGCGCGCGCTGGTAGTTGATCTGCTCGGCGAACTGGCTGATGCCGAATTTCTGGTTGTCCATCAGCTCGAAGCCGACCGAGCCGCCCTTCGGCAGCCCCATCGCGGCGAGCTTCAGGCGCGTTTCATGCACCTGGTTCGACGGCACGAGGATCGCGCCGCCGGCATCGGCGAACTTGTAGGGAACGTTTGCCTGCTGGAGCGCGGCAATGATTGCGCCGCCGTCGCGATCCGACAGGTTGCTGTACAGCACGCGGTAGTCGGGCGCGCGGCTCCACAGCACGAGCGCGGTGATGACGGCGACCGCGAGTGCGACGGCGATCAGGAACGGCAGCTTCGGGTTGCCCTTCATCCGCGAGATGCCGGGGATGCGTTCCGCGAAGCCGCCAAGCCCGAAGTCCGCGCCTGCGCCACCCGCGCCCGGCAACGCGGGCGCCGCGGGGCGGCCGGGGGAGCGGGA
>NZ_JAAGPB010000792.1:0-2563 GCF_017104585.1 Burkholderia sp. Ac-20392 | reverse complement strand
TGACACCGCGGCCGCCGGCGCTGATGGTGCTGAACGAACCGGAGACGAGCCTGCACCCCGATCTGCTGCCGGCGCTCGGCCGCCTGATCGCGCAGGCGGCGCAGCGTTCGCAGGTGCTCGTCGTGTCGCATGCGGCGCGGCTGATCGCGACGCTCGAGCGCGAGGCCGGCTGCGAATCGCTGGTGCTCGACAAGCAGCTCGGTGCGACGGGGCTCGTCGATGCCGATACGCGCGACCTGCCGGCATGGAAGTGGCCGTCGCGCTGACGGGCGGGGCGGCGGCACGCGCTCGGGCTTGATCGTCGCATCGGGGGCCGGATCGGCCCGACAGGCGGAATGTATCCTGCCTGTAACAACACCCATAAAATGAAAGACGGGCGGTTCCGGGCAGCGGGATCGCGAATAATGAAGAGATATCTGGCTGGCGCTGCATGGGGGCGAGCAGGGCGCGAAAGCGTAGAGGCCCGCCGGCCGTGCCGCAACGGACAGGACACAGGAGACGTGGACCATGAGAATTGCCCAGATCGCGCCGCTGACCGAATCGGTGCCGCCGAAGCTGTACGGCGGCACGGAGCGAGTCGTGTCCTACATCACCGAGGCGCTCGTCGAGCTCGGCCATGATGTGACGTTGTTCGCCAGCGGCGATTCGACGACGCGGGCGAAGCTCGAGCCGGTCTGGCCGCGCGCGCTGCGGCTCGATTCGTCGATCCGCGACCGGGTCGCGCCGCACATGCTGCTGATGGAAACGGTGGCGCGCCGTGCGAAGGACTTCGACGTGCTCCATTTCCACATGGACTACTACTCGTTCTCGGTCTTCAACCGGCAGGAAACGCCTTACGTGACGACGCTGCACGGCCGGCTCGATCTGCCCGAGCAGCAGCCGGTGTTCGACACGTTCAACACGGCGCCGGTGATCTCGATTTCGAACTCGCAGCGCCAGCCGTTGCCGCAGGCGAAATGGCTGACGACCGTCTACCACGGGCTGCCCGATACGCTGTACATGCCGCAGCCGGTCGAGCCGCGCTACCTCGCTTTCCTCGGCCGCATCTCGCCGGAAAAGCGCGTCGACACGGCGATCCGCATTGCCCGCCAGTGCGGGCTGCCGATCAAGATCGCCGCGAAGATCGACGCGGCCGACCAGGAATACTTCGAGCGCGAGATCAAGCCGCTCTTCGCGTTGCCGCACGTCGAATTCATCGGCGAGATTGCGGATCACCAGAAGGCCGAATTCCTGTCGGGCGCGCATGCGCTGCTGTTTCCGATCGACTGGCCGGAGCCGTTCGGCCTCGTGATGATCGAGGCGATGTCGTGCGGCACGCCGGTGATCGCGTTCAATCGCGGCGCAGTGCCCGAAGTGGTGGACGAGGGCGTGTCGGGTTTCATCGTCGAGGATGAAATCAGCGCGGTGGCCGCCGTGAACCGGCTGCACCTGCTGCCGCGTGCGCGCGTGCGGCAGCGCTTCGAGGAACGTTTCACGTCGCGCCGCATGGCGCAGCAGTATGTCGAGGTCTACCAGTCGGTGATCCGTGCGCAGAAGCGCTCGCGCTTCAAGGTGATCGACTCGACGACCTGACGCGCGAGGCGCACGACGCACGCGGATAAAAAAACGGCGATGCCCGCAAGGACATCGCCGTTTGTGCATGGCCCGCGCGCCGTGCGCACGGGCGGTGCGTCAGCGTCAGATCTTCAGCTTCGAGACCTTCGTGCCGTTGATCGACACGTCGCCCATCAGGCCCGCGTTCGTCAGCACGACGACCTGGACCGGCGCGGTGGCCGTGGTCGTGTCGACCGCGCCGTTCGCACCCATCTTCACGAGCGCGACCGACGCGCCGGCGCCGGCTGCCCAGCCGTCCGAGCCGCGGAATTCGTCGAGCGCTTCCTGCGTCATGAACAGGAACACGATCGCCTTCGACTGTGCACCGGCCTGCAGGCCGACCGACAGCGACGACGTGTTGTAGTAGCCGACCGTGCTGCCGCCGACGCGCAGTGCGCCGTTGCCGGATTGGCCGCCGACGATGAAGCCGGCCTGGATGACGTCCGGGAAGACCAGCACGCCGCGCGACTTCGCGACGAGTTCGCGCGAACCCTTGACCGTGGAGTACATGCGCGACAGCGTGGCGTCGACGCTCGAGTCGATTGCCTGGCGCTTCGACGCGTTCGTTGCGGCGTTGTCCGGCTTGTCCGGGGTGGTGGTGCAACCGGTGAGCGCGAGGCTACCGACGATGAGCGCAGCGGCGGCTTTCAGCACAAGATTCCGTTTTTGCATCGTTCTTCTCCATCGGATGATGTTCGGAGTGAGTCTCGCTCAGGGAGCGGATCACGTCGGCAGTTATATCACAGCGGATTACAGCCTCTTTTCGTTGCGGCGTGAAAAAGCGTCAAATCGCGCGGGGATGTCGCGGCGCGCCAACGGACGAACCGGCGCCCGCGCGCCGACATCGCATCGGCATGCGGGAAACACGGTGGTCGATCGGAGGGCGGCGCCTGCCGCGCGCATCAGTGCGTGACGGGCGGAACCGGCGGCTTGATCGGGGGGCGGCGCAGCGCGCGGCGGATCAGCGCGA
>NZ_JAAGPB010000791.1:0-2652 GCF_017104585.1 Burkholderia sp. Ac-20392 | reverse complement strand
CGATCGCGATGTGGCGCGCGCGGATCGTGCGGTCGCCGATCGCGACCGTGTGCGCATCGACGAGCGTCGCGCGCCCCGCGTGCATCTCGACGCCCGATTGCCGCAGCAGGTTGATGTAGATGTCGCTCAACCGGTTGATCTCGCGATCCTTCGCGGCGATCAGCGCGGGCCAGTCGAGCGTGCCGGCGCCGAAGGTCCAGCCGAAGCCCTTCGCGTCCTCGACTTCATGCGGGTAGTGCGATGCATAGACGAGCAGCTTCTTCGGAATGCAGCCGCGCAGCACGCAGGTGCCGCCGATCTGCTCTTCTTCCGCTATGCCGACACGCGCGCCGTATGACGCGGACATGCGTGCAAGCCGTACGCCGCCCGAGCCGGCGCCGATGACGAACAGGTCGTAGTCGAATTCCATCGCATTCCCTCATCGCAGTTCGGATGAAGGCACGATAGCAAGATTCCGGAATTCTTGCGGCGCATGGTGCGGCCAGGCGCGCGCCCAATAAAAAACGGCGAGAGACGTTGCCTCTCGCCGGTCAAACCGGCTGCCGGGTGTGTCATGCGTCACCGATCGACCGCATGCCCGACCTGCCGGCTGCGCGGCACCGGTCCGCCCGGGCGCGCGAAGGGCGCACCCACGGCCGGACCAGCCGCCATGCTCATGCCTGCGACGTGTCGCTGCCGTCCGTCGCCTGCGTGTCGTCCGCTGCCTGCTCGGGCTGATCTTCCTTCTTCTTTTCGACCAGGCCTTCGAGCGCTTCCGCACCCTTGAAGCCGGCGACGGCGGCTGCCGCCTTGGTCAGCAGGCCCGCATCCGGATCCAGCTTTTCCGCGCCTTCGACAGCGGCGACTGCGCCAGCGATTTCACCCACGGTGTTCAGGATACCCATCGTCATCCCCTTTCAAGAAAATCGTGAGCGCATCGTCCCACGAAAAAAACCGGCGGACCGCGATTGTCATCACCGGATACACAAGTTACGCACCAGGCCGGCCGCACTCGCCGAGCGCAACCGGAACGACGCACGCGCACGCCTGACGGCACGCAACGGGCGATGCACGCAGCGTAGCGGAAAGGCTCCGCGCGCACTGTAAAAGTATGTTCTGGATTGCCGACGGAACCCTTACGGCGCGGGGGTCTCGTGATGAAGCATTCGCCGAATAGTCGAATGCGCGTATGAAGGTCGCGTGACGAAAAAAAGAGGCGCCTCGCGGCGCCCCTTCGATGCATGCCGGACGATTGCCGGCCCATGCGTTCCGACGTTCGTCAGAAGATATTGCGCAGGCCGATCGCGATGCCGGTCTGGTTGCTGCGACCCGGCAGCTCGACGTTCGCCGCGCCGTTCGTCTTGTTGAAGTCGACGGTGCCGTAGACTTCCGTGCGCTTGCTGAGTGCGTACTCGGCGATGCCGACGATCGCGTAGCGGTTGCCGCTCGCGAGCGTGCCGTTGGTGGTCATCGCATTGCGCATATGGTCGTAGTAGAACGCGCCCGTCAGCGTCAGCGGCGCGCTGACCTGCCAGCTCACGCCCGCGAACGGACCGTCGTCGATCCGGCCGGTGCCCTTCGCGACCGGAATCGACTGCTGCGCGAGCAGGCTGTCGACGAAGCCCGTGTCGTCCTTCGAGCGCAGGTAGCCCGCGTAGATCTTCGCCTTGCTGAACGCATACACGACGTTCGCGTGGTAGATCGTCTGCTTGCGCGCCGAGTTGTCGCTGTTCTGCTGCGCACCGGCCGCGATGCTGAGCGGCCCCATCACGTACGACAGCGACACGCCCCACGCATTGCCCTTGCCGAGCGAGCCCGGGATCTGGCCCGAGAAGCCGCCGGCGCCGGTCGATTCGTAGTTGGTGCCGGTCGAGTACATCGCCTTCGCGGTCAGGCCTTCGAACTTGCCCGTGTACTTGATCTGGTTGTCCGCATACAGGCCGCCGCCGAGTGCGACCGGCAGCCATGCGTTTTCGAGGTAGTTACCGACGGTCAGCGGATCGTAGGTGTCCGACAGCAGGTCGAACAGCGGCGTCTTCTGGCGGCCGAGGGTCACCGTGCCGTACGGGCTCTGCAGGCCGACGTACGCTGCGCGGTTGAACAGGCGGCCGCTGTCGGCGAATGCGCCGTTCTGCAGGTTCACGCCGCTCTCGAGGTTGAACACGGCCTTCAGGCCGCCGCCGAGATCTTCCGTGCCGTAGATGCCGAAGCGGCTGTTCGTGATCGCGCCGTTGGTCATCGACAGCAGGCCGTCGTTCTTGGCGTTCGCGTTGGTCAGGTAGCGGATGCTGGCGTCGGCGACGCCCCAGAGCGTGACCGAACTTTGTGCGGCCGCGTACTGGCTGGCGAATGCGAGCGCGGCGCCCCCTGCGATGGCTGCGAGTCGGGTGGTCTGCTTCATGAGCTTTCCTTTTTGTAGGTGTCTCCATTCATGGCCGGCCGCGTGCGCAGCCGGGTGGCGATCGCTCACGTTCTTGGCGCGCGCGATGTGGGCTGAATCATATGACGAGTGCATTCGCTGAAAGAAATTGAAATGCGCGGTAACGGCGGAACTGTCGCCCGCGCACAACGCTGAGCGTGCGAGGCTTGCCCGGCGGGCGTCGGGCGCCGCATGGCAGCGACCGCTTGCGCGGCTTACGGCATGTCGGGACTGTAAGGATCGTGCGGCAAGTA
>NZ_JAAGPB010000076.1:0-25270 GCF_017104585.1 Burkholderia sp. Ac-20392 | reverse complement strand
CACGCCGCCCTCGTCCGATTCGATCAGCAGCGGCAGCACGCGCTCGGCGAGCGCATCGCTGCCGGCGAAATCGAGCGCGAACGGCTCGGTGTCGAGCAGTTCGGCCTGCGCGTCGGCGAGCACGATGCCGAGCCGCCCGCGCAGCAGCGCACGCGCGGGATGCCGCCAGAAACGTTCGAATTCGCTGAATGCGACAGGCTCGACCGGTTCGGCCGGCAGCGGCTGCGCGAAGAACGGCAGCTCGCGCGGCCCGTCGCGCAACGCTTCGGCCGCCAGCAGCGTCGCAAGCGTCGCACGCTCGGCGTCGTAGGAAACGAGTTCGCTGCCGGGCTGGAAATACGCGGCCGCGAACGGTTGCAGCGGATGCTCGACGACGAATGCGCGCCGCGCGGCCTCGACCGCGTCCGGCGGCGCGTCGGGCCCGGCCGTGACGAGTGCGAGGTGGTCGAGCAGTTCGTCGACGAGTGCGGCGGGCGGCAGCGGCGGCCCGCTCGCCCCTGTCACGAATCTCGTGTCGACGGTCACGGGCACGCTCGGTGGCGCAACGGGTGGTGCAGGCAGTGCAAACCCTCTCGCGCCTGTCACCGGTTTGCTGAATACTGTCACCGGAGCAGTTGGCGGCGCAGCAGGATCGGGGGGAGCGAGCCCGCTCGCACCGGTCACGTCGCTGGTCGGCAGCGTCACGGGTTCGGCAACGTCGGGCGGCGGCTCGACGGGGCTGCTGGCACCGGTAACGGGATTGCTGGGTACGCTGGGTAGCGTTGGCAAGTAAGGAGGACGGTCGCACCTTCGCAGCCGGAGCGGATGGCGCGACCGTACAAACACAACCGGCATTGCGGCACGCGGCGCGCGGCACCTTGGTGTCGCGCGCCGGCATTACAAAGAAGACGAAAAGCAAGGCCAACGAGGAAGAACAATGAAATCCAGACTCGACAGATGGATGATGCTGCTCGCCATCGCGGCAGCAGGCACGGCACATGCACAAACGCGCGTCGGAGGTAACCCGCTCGACTCCCTGCCCCAGATCAACGCGCCGAAAACCGGCCCGAACGTGACCGTGCAGGTCGCACCGCAGGCGCCGCAGTTGCAGGAGCTGCTGTCGCGTCACCTGACACCGGCGACGTTCCAGGTCGAAGGTGTGAAGTCCGTACCGTTCGAGGAAATCTCGCGTCGCTTCACCCCGCTCGTCGGCAAGGACATCACGATCGGCGACCTGATCGAAACGGCCAACGGCGTGACGAAGCTGTACCAGGATCGCGGCTTCGCGCTGTCGTTCGCGTTCGTTCCTGCACAGACGTTCGAGAACGGCGTCGTGCGCATCACGGTTGTCGAAGGCTATGTGTCGGACGTCAAGGTAACCGGCAAGCCCGGTGCGATGGAATCGAAGATTCGTGCGATCGCCGCGCATATCACTGCCGATCGTCCACTGCGCCGCGCGACGTTCGAACGCTACGTGAACACGTTCGGCCTGTTGCCCGGCCTCACCGTAAAGGCGAACGTACCGCCGCCGCAAACCACCGACGGCGCCACGACGCTCGAACTCGCGGTCGATCGCAAGCCGTTCAACGTCAGCACCGGTATCGACTTCAACCACCCGGGCGTCCAGGGTCTCATCACCGCGACCGAAAACGGCCTCACGTCGTTCGGCGAGCAACTGAGCATTTCCGCACTGGCGCCGCCGGGGCGCGACAAGCAGACCTACGTCGCATTCAGCGGCGCGGTACCCGTGGGCAGCAGCGGCCTGATCACGCGCCTCGACGCGAGCACGTATCGCGGCAAGCCGACTGACAATCCGGGGCTGCCGTCGACCGTCCAGCGAACCGTAAAAAGCGAGAAGCTCGGTCTTTCGGCATCCTACCCAATACTTCTGAACAACCAGCGCAGCCTGCTCGGCACGGTGTCGGGCTATGCAGCGCATAACGACGACAACTATCAGAACAAAATCAACGGCAATACCCTCGACAACAGGTCGCAGGTACGCGTGCTGCAATTGCAGCTCGACTACACGAGCGTACAACCGAAGCAGGTGCGAAAGCTGAGCGTCAACGTCGCAAAGGCGTTCGACATCCTCGGCGCATCGAAATCGCAGACCGGCCTGGTTAACGGCTCGACGATTACGTACGCCGACCCGACATCACTGACCTTCGTCCGCACCGGCGCGACCTTCACGCAAACCAACGAATGGCCGTTCCGGATCGGCACGTCGATCTCGCTGACCGGGCAATACAGCCCCGACTCGCTGCCGACCTCCGAGCAGATCTCGTTCGGCTCGACACGCTACGCGCTCGGCTATCAGCCAGGCGAAGCGTCGGGTGACTCGGGATGGGGGATGTCGCTGGAGGTCAACCGCGGCTTCACGCCGGGCTGGACGTATATGAAATCCGTTACGCCATACATCGCCTACGACATGGCGCGTGTGTACCTGCACTCGGGCACACCGTCGCCGAACCGCATGTCGTCGGTCGGCATCGGCGTGCGTTTCACGGACAGCCGCTTCTATAGCCTCGACCTGAACGTCGCGAAGCCGGTGGGTGACGCGCCGGTCGAAAGCGCATCACGCAGCCCGCGCATCAACGCCGCATTCTCGTATCAGCTCAACTGATCGGCCACCAAACAGCCCGCGCCACGCGGGCTGTTTCGATTAGAGTCCCCTCTATCAAACGTGGCGCGTCGTTTCACGTATTCTGGCGAAGCTCGCAACATGCCCGCCCCATGCAGACGGTCGTGCGGGCAAATCGAACACGACATGCAAAACAAGGAGGACGACAATGATTCAACTGACCCGCCCGTTTCGTGCAATCGCCATCGCCGGCGTACTGCTCGCTTGCGCTGCCCCCACGTTCGCACAAGCAGACAGCCCCATCGGCATGTGGCAGACGATCGACGACAACACGCATCAGCCGAAGGCACTCGTGCAGATCGCCGAGGACGGTGATGGTGCGCTGACCGGCAAGGTCGTCAAGGGCCTCGGCGCGAACGATACGCCTGATCGCCGTTGCACCGCCTGCACGGACGAGCGCAAGGATCAGCTCATCAAGGGAATGACGATCATCAAGGCCATGAAGAAGGAAGGCGACCACTGGGACGGCGGCAACATTCTCGACCCGGAGAACGGCAAGGTCTACAAGTGCAAGATGACGCTTGAAGACGGTGGCCAGAAACTCGTCGTGCGCGGCTACATCGGCGTGTCGCTGCTCGGTCGTTCGCAGACCTGGGTTCGCCAGCAATAATGTGGTTCGCGCTTAAACGCGCGACTCAATGAAAAAATCGGCCTGCGACGAAGTCGTCAGGCCGATTTTCTTTTGGTGTGTGCGTAGCGGGAACTGAAGAACATCACGCTGCATGCTTCAGCGTGTCCGACGCATAGCTACCAGGTGCGCGATATGCGGGCGCCACATTGCTGCGTGCTTCCGCCGCCTTCGATTGCGTGTGCTTGCGCATCCGCGTGGACAACTCGTTGCATAGATTCGCGCCTGCATCGCCATAGAGTTCACGCATGACACTCATCAACGCGCCCGTCTCGTGCCAGACCTTGAAGCGACGATGGCAAGTTTGGTAGGACGGGTAACGACGCGGCATGGCCGACCACGTTGCGCCGCTGTAGATCACCCAGAGCACGCCGTTCAGGACGGCACGCGTATTGGCCAACGGACGGCCGCGCAACTCGGTGCGCGGCTGCATTTCGGGCAGAAGCGACGCAACGCAGCGCCACTCTTGATCGGTCAGATCGCGATACGGTGTCATGGACATCTCCAGCCTTAGTAACCATGACACAACGATATCGGCTCACCTCAACAATGAATATAAGACAAATCCGAAAATACCCTGAGATTGCCTTAATTTGACTGGAATTGACGTTTGAATCCCGTCAATTGCCGGAAATCGCACTCAGGTCAGTGACGTATCGACGATGCGGCGCGGCGTTTCGATGTATTCCTTCGACTGCATCTCGACGATTCGCGAGACCGTCCGCGCAAACTCGTTGGCCATCGGCCCTTCAACGTACAACTGCTCCGCCGGCACCGCCGCGGACATCAGCAGCTTGACCTTATGGTCGTACAGCACGTCGATGAGCCACGTGAAGCGGCGCGCCTCGGACGCCATCCGCGGCGACATCTGCGGCACCTCGGACAGCACGATCGCGTGGAAGCGGCTTGCGAGCTCGAGATAGTCGTTCTGCGAGCGCGGGCCGCCGCACAGCGTCGCGAAGTCGAACCATACGACGCCGTCCGCCTTGCGCAGCGCCTTCAGCTCGCGCTTCTCGATATGCAGCAGCGGGCTTTCGTCGGGAACGGCGGCAAGCTTCTGGAACGCATGCCGCAATTCGCGATCGGCATCCGCGCCGAGCGGCGTGTGATACATCTTCACCTGCGCGAGCGTGCGCTGGCGATAATCGACGCCCGCGTCGACGTTGAGCACGTCGAGCCTGGACTTGATCAGCGCGATCGCCGGCAGCATACGGTCGCGATGCAGACCGTCCGGATACAGGTCGTCGGGATCGTAGTTGGACGTCATCACGAACTGCACGCCGTTGTTGAACAGGCGGTCGAGCAGACGGTACAGGATCATCGCATCGGCAATGTCCGACACGTGAAACTCGTCGAAGCAGATCAGCCGGTAGCGCTTCGCGATGCGCCGCGCGAGTTCGTCGAGCGGATCGGCCTGCCCTTTCAGTTCCTCGAGCTCGCGGTGCACTTCGCGCATGAATTCGTGGAAATGCAGGCGCGTCTTGCGCTGCACGGGCACGACCGCGTAGAAGCTGTCCATCAGGAAGCTCTTGCCGCGCCCGACGCCGCCCCACATGTAGACGCCGCGCGGGAGGTCGGGATGATTGATGAGCTTCTTGAACGCGTTCGAGCGACGCGCCTTGTACTCGACCCACTCGTCGAAGCATTGCTGCAGGCGATCGACGGCCGCGCGCTGCGCGGGATCGGACTGATAGCCGCGCGTGGTCAGTTCGCGCGTGTAGTATTCGGTGACGTTCATCGGGCAAACCGGAAAAAACGAAGGCGGACGGGAAACCCCGCCCGCCCTCGTCATGAGACGGCTGCGCCGGCCGATGGCCGGCCGGCGCTATTCCGCGCTCAGCTGTTCAGCGAACGCTTGTCGACGGCGAGCGCCGCTTCGCGCATCACTTCCGACATCGACGGGTGCGGATGGCAGATGCGGGCGATGTCTTCCGACGCCGCCTTGAATTCCATCGCCACCACGGCTTCCGCGATCAGGTCCGACGCGTTCGCCGCGATCACGTGCACGCCGAGCAGTTCGTCGGTCTTCGCGTCCGCGATCATCTTCACGAAGCCGTCCGGCGCATTCATGCCGAGCGCGCGGCCGTTGATCGAGAACGGGAACTTGCCCGACTTGATCTCGCGGCCTTCCGCCTTCAGCTGCTGCTCCGTCTTGCCGACCCATGCGATTTCCGGGTACGTGTAGATCACCCACGGAATGCAGTTGTAGTCGATGTGCGGCTTCTGGCCGTCGATCACTTCCGCGACCAGCACGCCTTCGTCTTCCGCCTTGTGCGCGAGCATCGGGCCACGCACCACGTCGCCGATCGCGTACACGTTCGGCACCGCCGTGCGGCAGTGGTCGTCCACGTCGATGAAGCCGCGTTCGTTCGCCTTCAGGCCGATTGCCTCGAGGCCGAGGTTGTCGGTATTCGGCACGCGGCCGACCGACACGATCAGGCGGTCGGCGTCGAGCGTCTGCGCGTTGCCGTCCTTGTCCGTGTAGGCGATCGACACGCCGTTCGCGGTCGCCTTCACTTCACCGATCTGCACGCCGAGATTGATGTCGAGGCCCTGCTTCTTGAACAGCTTGGCCGCTTCCTTCGCGAGCGCTTCGTCAGCTGCGCCGAGGAATGCCGGCAGCGCTTCGAGTACCGTCACTTCGGCACCCAGGCGACGCCACACCGAACCGAGCTCCAGGCCGATCACGCCTGCGCCAATCACGGCGAGCTTCTTCGGCACCGCGTCGAACGTCAGCGCACCTTCGTTGTCCGACACGATCTTGTTGTCGACCGGGATGCCCGGCAGGTGACGCGCCTTCGAGCCCGTCGCAATGATCACGTTCTTCGCGGTGACGACTTCGGTTTCACCTTCGCCGCTCACTTCGATCTGCACGCCGGCGTCGGTCTTGCCGGTGAACTTGCCATGGCCCTTCAGCCAGGTGATCTTGTTCTTCTTGAACAGGAACTCGATCCCGCTCGTCATCTTCTCGACGATCGCGTCCTTGCGGCCGAGCATCTTCGCGACGTCGATCTTCACGCCGTCAACCGTGATGCCGTGGTCGGCCAGGTGGTGCGACGTGTTCTCGAACTCTTCCGACGACGCGAGCAGCGCCTTCGACGGAATGCAGCCGACGTTCAGGCACGTACCGCCGAGCTTCAGCGCGCCGGCCGGATTCTTCCACTTCTCGATACAGGCAACGGTCTTGCCGAGCTGCGCGGCACGGATCGCGGCGATGTAGCCGCCGGGGCCGGCGCCGATCACGACGACGTCAAATTCCTTGGACATGACAATCCTTTCTTCTTGTGCAACCGCACGGGCCGCGCGTGTCGCGCGCCCGTGCGGTGCGGGTCAATGCGGTGAAACTCGGCTTACAGGTCGAGCAGCAGGCGTGCCGGATCTTCCAGCGCATCCTTCATCGCGACGAGCGACAGCACGGCTTCGCGGCCGTCGATGATGCGGTGGTCGTACGACAGCGCGAGGTAGTTGATCGGACGGATCACGATCTGGCCGTTTTCGACGACCGGACGCTCCTTCGTCGCGTGCACACCGAGGATTGCCGACTGCGGCGGGTTGATGATCGGGGTCGACAGCATCGAGCCGAACACGCCGCCGTTCGAGATCGAGAACGTACCGCCCGTCATTTCCTCGATCGACAGCTTGCCGTCCTTCGCCTTCTGGCCGAACTCGGCGATCTTCTTTTCGATCTCGGCGAGGCTCAGTTGATCCGCGTTGCGCAGGATCGGCACGACGAGGCCGCGCGGCGAGCCGACAGCGATACCGATGTCGAAGTAGCCGTGGTAGACGATGTCGTTACCGTCGATCGACGCGTTCACGAGCGGGAACTTCTTCAGCGCGTGGACCGCCGCCTTCACGAAGAACGACATGAAGCCAAGCTTCACGCCATGTTCCTTCTCGAACTTGTCCTTGTACTTGTTACGCAGCTCCATGACCGGGGCCATGTTCACTTCGTTGAACGTCGTCAGGATCGCGTTGGTCTGCTGCGACTCGAGCAGACGCTCGGCGATACGCGCACGCAGGCGCGACATCGGCACGCGTTGTTCCGGACGGTCGTTCAGCCAGGTCGCGGCCGATGCCGGCACCTTCACTTCCGGCAGCGACGGCTTCGCAGCGGCCGTCTTGGCCGGTGCGGCAGCCGGCGCAGCCTTCGGTGCGCTGCCTGCTGCCAGCGCGTCGCCCTTCGTGACGCGGCCGTCGCGGCCCGAACCTGCGACGTCGCCCGCCGACAGGCCCTTCTCGGCCAGCAGCTTCGATGCGGCCGGCGATGCGGTCGTCGACGATGCAGCGGCGGCGACCGGCTGTGCTGCCGGTGCGGCTGCGGCAGGCGCTGCTGCCGGCTTGACTTCGGCGGCGCCCGCGGCGGCTTCGGCTGCGCCTGCCTTCGCTTCGGTGTCGATCGTCGCGATGATCTGATCGGCAACGACGGTGTCACCGTCGTTCTGCAGCACTTGCGCGAGCACGCCCGCAGCCGGTGCCGGCACTTCGAGCACGACCTTGTCGGTCTCGAGTTCGATCAGGATTTCGTCTTGAGCAACTGCTTCGCCCGGCTTCTTCTTCCACTGCAGCATGGTGGCTTCCGAAACCGACTCCGAAAGCTGGGGGACTTTGACTTCTACGATAGCCATGTGATTTTCCTGGATGCTTAATCTGGGTAATGACGAGGTTCGTGCGATTCCTTCGGCCGGTGCGGCGCGCGACGCGCCCGGCAGGCCAAAAGAGACGGGAAAGCGCATGGCGCCTTCCCGTTTCGCTTCCGTCGGTTATTTCGCGATCGATGCGCTCTTCAGGCGGCCGAAAGCACCTTCGATGAGGGCCTTCTGCTGCTCGTAGTGCTTCGCGTAGTAGCCAACCGCCGGCGAGGCCGAAGCCGGACGGCCGCTGTATGCCAGCTTCTGCCCTTCCTTCATGCCTTCCTTCAGATGGTGCTCGACGTAGAACCAGGGGCCCTGGTTCTGCGGCTCGTCCTGCACCCAGACCACTTCAGTCGCGTTCTCGTACTTCTTCATTTCGGCTTCGAACTGCTTGTGCGCGAACGGATACAGCTGCTCGATACGGATGATCGCGACGTCGTTCGCCTTCGCTTCGCGGCGATGCGCGACGAGGTCGTAATACACGCGGCCCGAGCATGCCAGCACGCGCTTGACCTTCTTCGCGTCGATGCCGCCGTCGGTTTCGCCCAGCACCGGCTGGAACGAACCCTTCGCGAGTTCCGACAGGTCCGACACCGCTTCCTTGTGACGCAGCAGCGACTTCGGCGTCGCGACGATCAGCGGCTTGCGGAACAGACGGATCATCTGGCGACGCAGCAGGTGGAAAATCTGTGCCGGCGTCGTCGGTTGAACGACCTGCATGTTGTGATCCGCGCACAGTTGCAGGAAACGCTCGATACGCGTCGACGAGTGTTCCGGACCCTGGCCTTCGTAGCCGTGCGGCAGCAGCATCGTCAGGCCCGACACGCGGCCCCACTTCACTTCGCCCGACGAGATGAACTGGTCGATCACGACCTGCGCGCCGTTGACGAAGTCGCCGAACTGCGCTTCCCACAGCACAAGCGTGTTCGGCTCGGCGGTCGAGTAACCGTATTCGAAGCCCAGCACCGCTTCTTCCGACAGCACCGAGTCGATCACCGTGAACTTCGCCTGGCCTTCAGCGATGTTCTGCAGCGGCACGTACGTACCGTCGTTCCAGCGCTCGCGGTTCTGGTCGTGCAGCACCGCGTGACGGTGCGTGAACGTGCCGCGGCCCGAGTCCTGGCCGGTCAGGCGCACCGAGTAGCCCGATGCGACGAGCGACGCGAACGCGAGGTGTTCGCCCATGCCCCAGTCGAGCGGCTGGTCGCCACGCGCCATGTTGCGGCGGTCGTTGATCACGCGCTCGACGAGCGGGTGGACCTTGAAGTTTTCCGGGACCGTCGTGATGCGTTCGCCGAGGCGCTTCAGTTCTGCGAGCGGCACGGCCGTGTCGGCTGCATCCGTCCACTTGCGGTTCAGGAACGGAACCCAGTCGACCGCGTACTTGCTCTTGTAGTTCGACAGGACCGGGTCGACCGTGTGGTGACCGTCGTCCATCGCCTTGCGGTACGCCTTCACGAAGTTGTCGGCGTCTTCCGCGCTGATCACGCCCTGCTGCACGAGCTTCTCGGCGTACAGCGCACGGGTGCCCGGGTGCTGCGCGATCTTCTTGTACATCAGCGGCTGCGTGACCGCCGGCGTGTCCTGCTCGTTGTGGCCCAGCTTGCGGAAGCAGACGATGTCGATCACGACATCCTTGTGGAACTGCATCCGGTAGTCGATCGCGATCTGGATCGCGAGCACGACGGCTTCCGGATCGTCGCCGTTCACGTGCAGCACCGGCGCTTCGATCATCTTGACGACGTCGGTACAGTACAGCGTCGAGCGCGCATCGCGCGGGTCGGACGTCGTGAAGCCGATCTGGTTGTTGATGACGATGTGCAGCGTGCCGTGCGTGCCGTAGCCGCGCGTCTGCGCGAGGTTCAGCGTTTCCATCACGACGCCCTGGCCAGCGAAGGCCGCGTCACCGTGGATCTGCACCGGCAGCACTTGCAGGCCGTCTTCGTCGCCGCGACGGTCCATCCGCGCCTTCGCGGAACCTTCGACCACCGGGTTCACGATTTCGAGGTGCGACGGGTTGAACGCGAGCGACAGGTGGACCGGGCCGCCTTCCGTCGACACGTCCGACGAGAAGCCCTTGTGGTACTTCACGTCACCGGCCGGCAGGTCGTCGACGTGCTTGCCTTCGAATTCGGCGAACAGGTCGGCCGGCATCTTGCCCAGCGTGTTGACCAGCACGTTCAGACGGCCGCGGTGGGCCATGCCGATGATGATTTCCTGCACGCCGCGCTTGCCCGAGTGCTGGACGACTTCGTCCATCGCCGCGATGAAGCTTTCGCCGCCTTCGAGCGAGAAGCGCTTCTGGCCGACGTACTTGGTATGCAGGTAGCGCTCGAGGCCTTCAGCGGCCGTCAGGCGATTCAGGATGTGCTTCTTCTCGTCTGCCGAGAAGTTCGGCGTCGCGCGGGTCGACTCCAGGCGCTCCTGCCACCAGCGCTTCTGTTCCGGGTCGCTGATGTACATGTATTCAGCGCCAATCGTGCCGCAGTACGTGTCGCGCAGACCCTTGACGATGTCACGCAGCGAAGCCTGGTCGAAACCGAAGTACAGGTTGCTTGCGCTGTACGTCTGGTCGAGGTCGCCTTCGGAGAAATCGTAGAACGCGGGCTCGAGTTCGGGAATGGCGGGACGTTCGCGACGCTTCAGCGGATCCAGATTGGCCCACTGCGAGCCAAGGAAGCGATAGGCGCTGATGAGGGACTGGACGTGCACCTGCTTGCGTGCCGCAGCCAGATTGGTGGTGCTTTCGCGCGGGATGAAGGCATTGGCCTTCGCGCGCTCGGCGAACGATTCGACGATCGGAAAATGGGCGACGTCATTGGCATTCGAACCGTCCGTTGCAGGCACATTCTGCAGCGCGTCGAAATACTCTCGCCAGTTCTCCGGCACCGATGCCGGATTGTTGAGGTATGCATCGTACAGTTCTTCAACGTACGAAGCATTGCCGCCGAACAGATAGGAGTTCAGCTGAAACTGCTTCATTACATCTGACATTTTACGCTCACCTTTCTTCGAGTTTCTCGAGAAATAGCGGGTTACTCAACCTTCCGCGACACGGCCTGACCGTTTAGCGGATTGCGAATCAAGTCTTGCTTGGAAGGACCTAAACTTGCGTGCGCGCAGCATATCACAGAACCGATACCGAAGTTCACGGCGAAATGTGCCTGAAAGCACCGCGCGACGGGGTTTTGCCGGATTGCCACGACCCGCAGGAACAGTGTTTTGCAGACAATCGGATTGCACACTGCGCAGATGCAAAAAAGGCTGCCCGCAGGCAGCCTTTTCCGTGATGCAGCGAACGGCCGAAACGCTTAGTCGACCGCGCCTTCGCGGCTCGCGCGGCGACGCTCGTGCTCCTTCAGGAAGCGCTTGCGCAGGCGGATCGATTGCGGCGTCACTTCGACGAGCTCGTCGTCGTCGATGAATTCGACCGCGTACTCGAGCGACATCTGGACCGGCGGCACGAGGCGCACGGCTTCGTCGGTACCCGACGCACGCACGTTGGTCAGCTGCTTGCCCTTGATCGGGTTCACGACGAGGTCGTTGTCACGGCTGTGGATACCGATGATCATACCCTCATAGAGCGCGTCACCCGGCTTCACGAACATGCGGCCGCGATCCTGCAGCTTCCACAGTGCGTAGGCCACAGCAGCGCCGTCGTCCTGCGAGATCAGCACACCGTTGCGGCGCTCGAAGACCGAACCGTCCTTGACCGGTGCGTACGAGTCGAAGATGTGGCTCATCAGGCCCGTGCCGCGCGTGAGCGTCAGGAATTCGCTCTGGAAGCCGATCAGGCCACGTGCCGAGATCTTGTACTCGAGACGCGTACGGCCACGGCCGTCCGACGCCATGTCGAGCATCTCGCCCTTGCGGCGACCGAGCTCTTCCATCACGCCACCCTGATGCTCGTCCTCGACGTCGACGGTCAGCAGCTCGTACGGCTCGTGCCGCACGCCGTCGATTTCCTGCATCACGACGCGCGGACGCGACACGGCCAGCTCGTAGCCTTCACGACGCATGTTCTCGACGAGAATCGTCAGGTGCAGTTCGCCACGGCCCGACACTTCGAACACCGTTTCGTCGCCGGTGTCCTTCACGCGCAGCGCGACGTTGTGGTTCAGTTCCTTCATCAGGCGGTCGCGGATCTGGCGGCTCGTGACGAACTTGCCTTCGCGGCCGGCGAGCGGCGACGAGTTGACGAGGAAGTTCATCGTCAGCGTCGGCTCGTCGACGGTGATCATCGGCAGCGCTTCCGGCGTATCCACCGCGCAGATCGTTGCGCCGATGCCGACGTCTTCAATACCGTTGATCAGCACGATGTCGCCCGCTTCGGCCGACTCGACCTGCACGCGCTCGAGGCCCGTGAACGACAGCACCTGGTTGATCTTGCGGTTCAGCACGTCGCCTTCCGGGCCGAAGCGCATCGCGACCGGCTGGCCCGGTTTGATGCGACCGCGCGTGATGCGGCCGACGCCGATCCGGCCGACGTACGTCGAATAGTCGAGCGACGTGATCTGCAGCTGCAGCGGCGCATCCGGATCCGCCGGACGGACCGGCACGTGTTCGAGGACTGCCTCGAACAGCGGGCGCATGTCGCCTTCGCGCGCAGCCGGGTCGAGCGACGCATAGCCGTTCAGGCCCGATGCGTAGACGATCGGGAAGTCGAGCTGCTCTTCGGTTGCGCCGAGCTTGTCGAACAGGTCGAAGGTCTGGTTGATGACCCAGTCGATCCGCGCACCCGGACGGTCGATCTTGTTAACGATGACGATCGGCTTCAGGCCGAGCGCGAGCGCCTTCTTCGTGACGAAGCGCGTCTGCGGCATCGGGCCCTCGACCGCGTCGACGAGCAGCAGCACCGAGTCGACCATCGACAGCACGCGCTCCACCTCGCCACCGAAGTCCGCGTGCCCCGGCGTGTCGACGATGTTGATGTGCGTGCCTTCGTACTCGACCGCGCAGTTCTTCGCGAGAATGGTGATCCCGCGCTCTTTTTCGATGTCGTTCGAGTCCATCACCCGTTCCGCAATCTGCTGGTTCTCGCGGAAGGTGCCGGACTGGCGAAGCAGTTGGTCGACGAGCGTAGTCTTGCCGTGGTCGACGTGGGCGATGATGGCGATATTGCGAAGGGCGCGGGTCATAGAAACCTGGAAATCGTTTGAACGCGCAAAAGCGCCCGCTCGTTTTTCACGGGCGCGCGCATTGCAGCTTGGAAAGCCACAAATTATAGCACGTGCGGATGTCGAGAGCTGACGGGCACGTTGGAACCCAACACAATCCGGCCGGCACGCCCTCCCCTCGAACCCGCCAGTCGGCCGAAGCCCGCGTCATCGGCAAGCCCAAAAACCTTATTCTCATAAGGGATTTGTGGGACACAAAGCGCGCCCTTTGCCGTTCGATTAACATTTGCCGCGGCAAGCAACTGTGCCTATACTGCTGCCTAGTCAACTATTGCAGCTTCAGGGTTTTATGTCGGATTCTTCTACCCAACCACCCGTTTCGCCGCTGTCCTCGTATCAGATGAACGACAGCGTCGGTTATCTGATGTCGCGCGTGAAGTCGGTGATGACCAACCTCGTCACGCAACGCACGCAGGAAGAGCTCGGTATCACGGGCACGCAGGCGAGCATGCTGTTCATGATCGCGGTCGGCAAGTGCTCGACGGCCGCCGAGCTCGCGCGCGAGTACGGGATCGACGCGAGCGCGGTCACGCGCCTGCTCGACCGGGTCGAGAAACGCGGCCTGCTGTCCCGCGTACGCAGCATCGAGGATCGGCGCGTCGTGCGCCTCGAGCTGACCGACGAGGGCCGTGCGCTCGCCGAACGGCTGCCGCCGATTTTCCGCAGCGTGCTCGACCAGGTGCTGGACGGGTTTACGCCGGAAGAAGTCGGGTTCCTGAAGAGCATGCTGCGCCGCATTCTCAGCAACTATTGCGAGACCGCCGGCGGCAGCATCACGTAATAGTTGCCATAACAATTACTTTTGACAGATTAATGTAAGGAAATCCTTGCAGTGTCCATCATTCATTCCGAGTCAGGGATCAGCGCGATGAAATCCTCCCCGTTGTCCGTGCGCGCCGGGTCGTGCCGCGCCGCCGTCGCTGCCGCGGTCGCCGCACTGGCGCTGGCGGGCTGCGCGAACTACATCGGCATCAAGAGCGACAAGCAGATCGCTCCCGCGTCGCAATTCGAATCCGCCCAGAGCCTGCCGGCCCAGGGCGGCCAGTGGCCGGCGCTCGACTGGGCCAGCCAGTTCGGCGATCCGCAGCTGCCGAAGCTGATCGACGAAGCCCTGCAGGGCAATCCGTCGATCGCGCAGGCGCAGGCGCGCATCGCAAAGGCGTCGTCATACATCGAATCATCGCGTTCGAGCCTGATGCCGAAGGCGGAAGCCAGCTATTCGTGGACGCGCGAGCTGTATTCGGCGAACGCGCTGTTCCCGCCCCCGTACGGCGGCCAGTGGTACAGCGAGAACAACGCGCTCGCGAGTGCGTCGTGGGAACTCGACCTGTGGGGCAAGAACCGCGAACGCCTGCACACCGCCGTGTCGCAGGAAAAGGCCGCCGAAGCCGACATGCAGCAGGCACGCATCACGCTCGCGTCGTCGGTCGCACGCACCTACAACTCGCTCGCGCAACTCTATGCGCTGCGCGATATCGCGCAGCGTGAAATCACCAATCGCGAGACGGTCGGCAAGATCACCGACGGCCGCGTGTCGGCCGGCCTCGACACCAACGTCGAACGCCAGACGGCGCGGGGCAATATCGCGACGACCCAGGCTTCGCTGTCCGATCTCGATGGCCAGATCACGACGGTGCGCTACCAGCTCGCCGCGCTGCTCGGCAAAGGCCCGGATCGCGGCCTGCAGATCGCGGCGCCCGTGCTGAACCCGAGCGGCGAAGTCGCGCTGCCCGGCAACCTGCCGGCCGATCTCGTCGCACGCCGCCCCGACATCGTCGCCGCGCGCTGGCAGGTCGAAGCCGCGATGCACGACGTGAAGGAAGCGAAGGCCGAGTTCTATCCCGACGTGAACCTCGCGGCCGGCTTCGGCTTCGATGCGTTCGGCTGGGGCAAATTCCTGAACTTCGCGAGCCGTCAGGCGCAGTTCGGCCCGGCGATCCACCTGCCGATTTTCGACGCCGGCGCGCTGCGCGCGCAGCTCAAGGGCCGCTACGCGGACTTCGACCTGTCGGTGGCGAACTACAACCAGACGCTGATCAGTGCGCTGAACGACGTCGCGACGCAGGTCGCATCGATCCGTGCGGTCGATCGCCAGATGGGCGATGCGCAACGCGCACTCGACGCATCGACGCGCGCCTATGACCTCGCGGTCATTCGCTACAAGGCCGGCCTGTCGCCGCAGCTGCAGGTGCTGACAGCGGACAGCAACCGCCTCGCATCGGAACAGACGGTGACCAACCTGAAGATGCGCCGCCGCGACATGCAGCTCGCGCTGATCAAGGCGCTGGGTGGCGGGTTCGACGCGACCGGCACGCCGCTCGCCGCGCCCGATGCCGACAAGCCGACAAAACAGGCCGCCAACTGATCCGGCGCCACCACTACGCAGACACTCGAAATAACGGACGGAGAAAATCGCCATGAGCGACCAACAAAACGCCGCCAGCGCGCAGCCGCAGAACAACGGCAAGCGCAAACGGATGATGACGCTGCTCGTCGCGGTCATCGTGATCGCGGCCATCGCGTATGGCCTGTACTACTTCCTCGTCGCCCGCTTCCATGAAGGGACCGACGACGCGTACGTGAACGGTAACGTCGTGCAGATCACGCCGCAAGTCACCGGCACCGTGATCGCGGTGAAGGCCGACGACACGCAAACGGTCAAGGCCGGCGACCCGCTCGTCGTGCTCGACCCGGCCGACTCGCAGGTCGCGCTGCAGCAGGCCGAAGCCAATCTCGCGCAAACGGTGCGCCAGGTGCGCGGCCTGTTCGTCAACGACGACCAGTACCGCGCGCAAGTCGCGCTGCGCCAGTCCGATCTGTCGAAGGCCGAGGACGACCTCCGCCGCCGCGTGGCCGTCGCTCAGACGGGTGCCGTGTCGCAGGAAGAAATCTCGCACGCTCGCGACGCCGTTCGCGCCGCCCAGGCATCGCTCGACGCGTCGCAGCAGCAGCTCGCATCGAACCGCGCGCTGACCGCGAACACGACGATCGCCTCGCATCCGAACGTGATGGCTGCGGCCGCGAAGGTTCGCGACGCGTACCTGGCGAACGCCCGTAACGTGTTGCCCGCGCCGGTCACCGGCTATGTCGCGAAGCGCTCGGTGCAGGTCGGCCAGCGCGTGTCGCCGGGCACGCCGCTGATGTCGGTGGTGCCGCTGAACGCAGTGTGGGTCGATGCGAACTTCAAGGAAGTCCAGCTCAAGCACATGCGCATCGGCCAGCCGGTCGAACTGACGGCCGACATCTATGGCTCGTCGGCGGTCTACCACGGCAAGGTGGTCGGCTTCTCGGCCGGCACGGGTTCGGCGTTCTCGCTGCTGCCCGCGCAGAACGCGACGGGTAACTGGATCAAGGTCGTGCAGCGCCTGCCGGTGCGGATCGAACTCGATCCGAAGGATCTCGACAAGCACCCGCTGCGCATCGGCCTGTCGATGCAGGTCGACGTGGACATCAAGGACGAACGCGGCGATCAGCTCGTGAACGCGCCGAACACCGTCTACGAGACCAATGTGTTCGCGAAGTACGGCGACGAAGCCGACGCCGAAATCGCCCGCGTCATTGCCGAGAACGCAGGCGGCAACGCAGCGGCGCCGGCTGCGTCGAAGTCGAATGCCGTCGCGAAGATGATGTAACCGTTCCGACTCCGGAAAAACAACCGACATGGCACAGGCTCCTGTCTCTCACCCGCCCTTGCAGGGCGGGCAACTCGTGATCGGGACGATCGCGGTATCGCTCGCGGTGTTCATGAACGTGCTCGACACGTCCATCGCGAACGTCGCGATCCCGACCATCTCGGGCGACCTCGGCGTGTCGTCCGACCAGGGCACGTGGGTCATCACGTCGTTCGCGGTCGCGAACGCAATCTCGGTGCCGCTGACCGGCTGGCTGACCGACCGCTTCGGGCAGGTGCGCCTGTTCCTCGCGTCGATCATCCTGTTCGTGATTTCGTCGTGGATGTGCGGGCTCTCGCCCAACCTGCCGTTCCTGCTTGGGTCACGCGTGCTGCAAGGCGCGGTGGCGGGCCCGATGATTCCGCTGTCGCAAGCGCTCCTGCTATCGAGCTATCCGCGCGCCAAGGCACCCATGGCGCTCGCGCTATGGGCGATGACGACGCTGATCGCGCCCGTTGCCGGCCCGATTCTCGGCGGCTGGATCTCGGACAACTACTCGTGGCCGTGGATCTTCTACGTCAACATCCCGGTCGGCATCGCCGCCGCCGCCGCGACGTGGGCGATCTACCGCAACCGGGAGTCGGCCGTGCGCCGTGCGCCGATCGACGGCGTAGGCCTCGCGCTGCTGGTCATCTGGGTCGGTTCGCTGCAGATCATGCTCGACAAGGGCAAGGATCTCGACTGGTTCGCATCGACGACCATCATCGTGCTCGCGCTGACCGCCGTCATTGCGTTCGCGTTCTTCGTCATTTGGGAATTGACCGCCGAGCATCCGGTTGTCGACCTGTCGCTGTTCCGTATGCGGAACTTCACCGGCGGCACGGTTGCGCTGTCGATCGGGTACGGCCTGTACTTCGGCAACCTCGTGCTGTTGCCGCTGTGGCTGCAGACGCAGATCGGCTACACCGCGACCGACGCCGGTCTCGTGATGGCGCCGGTCGGGCTGTTCGCCATCCTGCTGTCGCCGCTCACCGGGAAGTATCTGCCGCGCACCGATCCGCGCTTTATCTCGACGGCGTCGTTCCTGACGTTTGCGCTGTGCTTCTGGATGCGGTCGCGCTACACGACGGGCGTCGACGAATGGTCGCTGACGCTGCCGACGCTCGTGCAGGGCATCGCGATGGCCGGCTTCTTCATCCCGCTGGTGTCGATCACGCTGTCCGGCCTGCCCGGCCACCGCATCCCCGCGGCATCGGGCCTGTCGAACTTCGTGCGGATCATGTGCGGCGGTATCGGCACGTCGATCTTCCAGACGGCCTGGGACCATCGCAACAACTTCCATCACGCGCAACTGGTCGAGCAGACGAACGTCTACAACCCGACGTTCAACCAGGCCGTCACGCAGATGGGCAACCTCGGGCTGACGCAGGACCAGGCGCACGGGCTGATCAACAACATGGCCACGCAGCAGGCCGCGCAGCTCGGCGTGAACGACCTGTTCTACATCTCGGCGGCGATCTTCGTGCTGCTGATCGGGCTGATCTGGATCACGAAGCCCGAGCGCTCGGGTGGTGGCGATGCAGGTGCCGCGGCATCGGCTGCACACTGAACACGCAGCCTGAACGCAAACAAAAAAGCCCGGTCGACATCGACCGGGCTTTTTCCATTCCGACGGGAGCGCGTTCGCGCGGCTGCGTCAGGCCGCCGTGACGACGAGCCGTTCCGGCGCCAGTACGCCGTTCGCCTTGCGAGCCACGCCGAGCAGCCGAGTCGCGTCATAGACACGCACACGCTCGCCTTCGGCCGCATCGATCGGGTCGAGCGCCGACAGTGGCAGACGCTGGCCGTGCAGGAATCGCTTCGCGCTGGTTTCATCGAGACGAACCAGCGGAAACGTCGACAGCAGCGCGTCGACCGGCTGGAGCCACGCATCGCGCAACGCTTCATCGGCATCGGACAGCGCGTCGAGCGTCACCGCATGCTCGAGCGTCAGCGCACCGACGCCCGTGCGGCGCAACATCGTCAGATGCGCACCGCAACCAAGTGCCTCGCCGATATCCTCCGCCAGCGTGCGCACGTACGTGCCCTTGCTGCAGGTCACGCGAAACGTCACGTCAGGCAAGTCGCACGAGAGCAGCTCGAGTGCGAGGATCGTCACATTGCGGCCCTCGCGCTCGACGGTTTGCCCCGCGCGCGCATATTCGTACAGCGGCTTGCCATCGCGCTTGAGCGCCGAATACATCGGCGGCACCTGCACGATCTCGCCGGTGAAGCGCACGAGCGCGGCTTCCACCGCCGCGCGGTCGCATTCGACGGGCCGCGTGTCGATCACCTCGCCTTCCGCGTCGCCGGTGGCCGTACGCTGGCCGAGACGCATCGTCGCTTCGTAGGTCTTGTCCGCTTCGAGCAGATCCTGCGAGAACTTCGTCGCCTCGCCGAAGCACAGCGGCAGCAGGCCCGAAGCCAGCGGATCGAGCGTACCGGTGTGACCGGCTTTCTTCGCGAGCAGCAGGCGCTTCGCGCGAATCAGCGCGTCGTTGCTCGACAGGCCGACCGGCTTGTCGAGCAGGAGGACGCCGTCCAGCACGCGCCGGGGCACGCGCGGACGTTGGGATGCTGCAGTCGTCATAGGCCGGTCGAGCTCAGTCGTCCTTGGCGGCCGCGTCGGCCTCGTCGTCGTCCTTCGCGCGCGTCGAGTTCGCTTCCTTGATCAGGCGCGACATTTCCACGGCCTTCTCGATCGTCTGGTCGTAGTGGAAATGCAGCGTCGGCACCGTATGGATGTGCAGGCGCTTGAACAACAGGTTGTGCAGGTGACCCGACGCGTGATTCAGCGCTTCCTGCGTCTTGTCCGGATCGCCGGTCAACGCGGTGAAGTAGACCTTCGCGTGTGCGTAATCCGGCGTGAGTTCCACGCTCTGGATGGTCACGATGCCGATGCGCGGGTCCTTGACCTCGCGCATGATGAGTTCGGACAGATCGCGCTGAATCTGGTCAGCAATCTGTACGTTGCGATTGGGGGAAGTACGTTTCCTGGACATGATCGATCCGTGATCCGTTTATCAGGATAAAGCGGCGGCCAGTGTTGGCACGCCACCATGAAAATGGGCGGGACAGGCCCAAGCCTGCCCCGCCCATGAGCCGATGCGCGAGGGTTACAGCGTACGCGCGACTTCGGTCACTTCGAAGACTTCGAACTGGTCGCCTTCGACGATGTCGTTGAAGTTCTTCACCGACATACCGCACTCGAAGCCTTGCTTCACTTCCTTCACGTCGTCCTTGAAGCGCTTCAGCGATTCGAGTTCGCCCGTGAAGATCACGACGTTGTTGCGCAGCACGCGCACCGACGACGAGCGCTTGACGATACCGTCCGTCACCATACAGCCGGCGACTGCACCGATCTTCGGTACCTTGAAGACCTGGCGCACCTCGACCATGCCGGTGATGACTTCGCGCTTCTCCGGCGCCAGCATGCCCGACATTGCCGCCTTCACCTCATCCACTGCGTCATAGATGATGTTGTAGTAACGGATGTCGATGCCGTTCGACTCGGCCAGCTTGCGCGCCTGTGCATCTGCACGCGTGTTGAAGCCGATGATGACCGCCTTCGATGCCGTTGCGAGGTTGACGTCGTTTTCGCTGATGCCACCCACCGCGCTGTGCACGATCTGCACGCGCACTTCGTCGGTCGACAGCTTGAGCAGCGACTGCACGAGTGCTTCCTGCGAGCCCTGCACGTCGGCCTTGATGATGAGCGGCAGGTTCTGCACTTCGCCTTCGCCCATCTGCTCGAGCATGCTCTCCAGCTTCGCGGCCTGCTGCTTCGCAAGCTTCACGTCACGGAACTTGCCTTGACGGAACAGTGCGATTTCACGCGCCTTGCGCTCGTCCGGCAGCACGATCACTTCTTCGCCCGCACCCGGCACTTCCGACAGACCCTGGATTTCGACCGGGATCGACGGACCGGCTTCCTTCGTCGGCTTGCCGTTCTCGTCGAGCATCGCGCGCACGCGGCCGTAGGCCGTACCCGCCAGCACGACGTCGCCTCGATTCAGCGTACCGGACTGCACCAGGATCGTCGCGACCGGGCCCTTGCCCTTGTCGAGCTTCGCTTCGATCACGATGCCCTTGGCCGGCGCCTCGACCGGTGCCTTCAGTTCCAGCACTTCGGCTTGCAGCAGCACGTTCTCGAGCAGATCGTCGATACCTGCGCCCGTCTTAGCCGAAACCGGCACGAACGGCGAATCGCCGCCGTACTCTTCCGGTACGACGCCTTCCGCAACCAGTTCCTGCTTGACGCGATCGAGATTCGCGTCCGGCTTGTCGATCTTGTTGATCGCGACGACGATCGGCACACCGCCTGCCTTCGCGTGGGCGATGGCTTCCTTCGTCTGCGGCATCACACCGTCGTCGGCTGCCACCACCAGCACCACGATGTCGGTCGCCTTCGCGCCGCGTGCACGCATTGCCGTGAACGCTTCGTGACCCGGTGTATCGAGGAACGTGATGACGCCACGCGGCGTGTCGACGTGATAAGCGCCGATGTGCTGCGTAATGCCGCCCGCTTCGCCAGCAGCAACCTTCGCGCGGCGGATGTGGTCGAGCAGCGAGGTCTTGCCGTGGTCGACGTGACCCATGACCGTGACGACCGGCGGACGCGGCAGTTGCTCCGCATCGGTACCCGTTTCGCCTTCGACGAGCAGCGCTTCCGGATCGTCCAGCTTCGCGGCAACCGCGCGGTGGCCCAGTTCCTCGACGATGATCATCGCCGTTTCCTGGTCCAGCACCTGGTTGATCGTGACCATCTGGCCCATCTTCATCATCACCTTGATGACTTCGGAGGCCTTGACCGACATCTTGTGCGCGAGGTCGGCAACCGACACGGTTTCCGGCACGTGCACTTCACGGACGATCGGTTCGGTCGGCGCCTGGAACGTCGAGCTGTCCTGGTGACGGCCGCGACCCTTCGGGCCGCCGCGCCAGCCGCGGTCGACGCCGCCGCTCGAATCGCCGCGCGTCTTGATGCCGCGACGCTTCGATGCGTCGTCCTGCCAGCCGCCCTTGCCTGCGCCCGGCTTCTTGTTGCGGTCGCCCGCGCCTGCCGGCGCAGTCGTAGCCGGCGCTGCAGCACCGGCCGGCTTCTTCACGGCCGGACGCGCCTGCGCACCTTCCGGCTTTGCCGGCTTGTGCAGCGTGCCCTTCGCTTCGGCCGGCTTCGGCGGCTCGACCGGCTTCGGCGGCTCGACTGCCTTGACCACGGCCTTGCGCGGCGTGTTCATCATTTCGCGAATCGCACGCGCTTCGGCTTCTGCCGCCGCACGACGCTTGCTGATCTCTTCCTGCTCGGCGCGCGCCTTGTCCGCCGCCTCGCGGGCAGCGTCTTCAGCCTTCTTCGCCGCTTCGCGCTGCGCCGCACGTTCGGCGGCTGCGCGTGCTTCGTCCTGCGCGGACTGCGTGCTCGCCGCTTCCTGCTGCTCGGCTGCAGCAGCCTGCTGTGCGGCTGCCTGCTGCTGCGCCGCTGCAGCTTCGGCCGCGGCACGCTTCGTCGCTGCCTCTTCCTCGGCGCGACGGCGCTCGGCTTCGGCCGCTTCCTCGCGGGCACGGCGCTCGGCTTCCTCGCGCTCGAGGCGTTCCTGACGCTCGCGAAGCTCCTGCGCCTGCTTCTCGAGCAGTTCGGCCTCGCGGCGCGCTTCTTCTTCGCGACGCTTCAGTTCTGCATCGTCGTCCGCTTCGGCGACCTGCGCCTGACCCTGTTCCGCACCCTCGCTCACGTCGTCGCGCTTGACGAACGTACGCTTCTTGCGGACCTCGACCTGAATGGTGCGAGCCTTGCCCGTCGCGTCAGATTGCTTGATCTCCGACGTATGCTTGCGGGTCAGCGTGATCTTGCGCTTGTCGCCGTCGGTTGCGCCGTGCGACTTGCGCAAATGATCGAGCAGACGCGCCTTGTCCGTTTCGGACAGCGCATCGTCTTCACTCGCTTTCTGGACGCCCGCTGCCTGCAGCTGTTCGAGCAGCACACCAGCAGGCATTTTCAGTTCCGCGGCAAATTGGGCTACGTTGTTACTCGCCATTCATTCCTCTTAGTGCAAGGACCGATTCCTTGCGGTTAGCATCGGGTCAGGCCATACGGCCGCCATCAAATCAGTGCGCCATGGTCATTTCTCACTGGAACCAGTGTTCACGTGCTTTCATGATCAACGCCTTAGCGGCATCCTCTTCCATCCCGGTCATGTCGACCAGTTCATCTACAGCCAGCTCGGCGAGATCGTCGCGCGTCTGCACGCCGTGTTCGGCCAGCTTCGCGAGCAGCTCCGGCGTGATGCCGTCGAGGCTCTTGAGATCCAGCGCTGCGTTCTCGACCTTTTCTTCGTTCGCGATGGCCATCGTCAACAGCGCGTCGCGTGCGCGGTTGCGCAGTTCGTGCACGGTGTCCTCGTCGAACGCCTCGATTTCGAGCATTTCGTTGAGCGGCACGTACGCGATTTCTTCCAGGCTCGTGAAGCCTTCGTCGATCAGGATGTCGGCAACTTCTTCGTCGACGTCGAGACGCGCCATGAACAGCGCACGCAACCGGTCGCGCTCTTCACCCTGCTTCAGGGCGGATTCGTCCGGCGTCATGATGTTGATCTGCCAGCCGGTCAGCTCGCCTGCAAGGCGAACGTTCTGACCGCTGCGGCCGATCGCGACAGCCAGCTCGTTCTCGTCGACGACGACGTCCATCGAGTGCTTTTCTTCATCGACGACAATCGACTGGACAGCTGCCGGCGCGAGCGCGCCGATCACGAACTGGGCGGGATCCTCCGACCATAGCACGATGTCGATGTTTTCGCCACCGAGCTCGTTGCGCACGGCCTGCACGCGGGAACCGCGGATGCCGACGCAGGTGCCGATCGGATCGATCCGCTTGTCGTAGGCGATGACGCCGATCTTCGCGCGCACGCCCGGGTCGCGGGCAGCTGCCTTGATCTCGAGCAGGCCCTGCTCGATTTCCGGCACTTCCATTTCGAACAACTTCATCAGGAACTCGGGCGCCGTACGCGACAGCTCGATCTGCGGACCGCGCGCGGTGCGGTCGACCTTCGCGATGTAAGCGCGCACGCGGTCACCCACGCGCAGGTTTTCCTTCGGGATCAGCTGATCGCGGCGCAGCAGCGCCTCGACACGGCCGGATTCGACGATGAAGTTGCCCTTGTCAAGGCGCTTCACCGTACCCGTCATGATCTTTTCACCACGCTCGAGGTAGTCGTTCAGGATCTGCTCGCGCTCAGCGTCGCGCACCTTCTGCAGGATCACCTGCTTCGCGGCCTGCGCGCCGATGCGACCGAACTCGATCGACGGAACGGGTTCCTCGACATACTCGCCGACTTCGACGTCGGGCTTCTGCTCACGTGCTTCGAACAGCAGGATCTCGCGATCCGGCTCCTGCAAGCCTGCCTCGTCGGGCACGACGAGCCAGCGACGGAAGGTTTCGTGCTCGCCGCTTTCGCGATCGATATGGACGCGGATTTCGGCGCCTTCGTCGAACAGCTTCTTGGAAGCGGACGCGAGCGCAGCCTCGAGGGCGCCCAGCACCACATCCTTGTCGACGTTTTTCTCGCGCGCCAGCGCATCCACCAGCATCAACACTTCGCGACTCATTATTTGCGGCTCCTAAAGTCAACTTGCGGAATCAGGCGGGCTTTATCGATATCGGCCAGCGTGAAATCCAGCATGGCTGCCTCGCCCTTCTTCCCCTCAAATTCCAAACCGATCGTTTCGCCATTCGGCGCGTGCAGAATGCCCCGGTACGTCTTGCGCCCGTCCAGCGGCTTTTTCAAGGTCACGGAAACTTCGCTGCCGGCGAAGCGCTCGAAGTCGGCCAGCTTCTTCAACGGGCGGTCGAGCCCCGGGGACGAGACTTCGAGCCGTTCGTAATCGATGTTTTCGACCGTCAAGACGTGCTGGAGCTGACGCGTGACCTTTTCGCAATCTTCGAGCGAGATGCCGGCAGGCTGATCGATGTAGATGCAAAGCATGCCGCGCCCGGTGCGCTCGAGATCCACCAGCTCGTAGCCGAGCCCGGTGACCGTGGTTTCTATCAGTTCCGTCAGTTGCACTGTGTCCTCTCAGGTGTTCGCGCCCGCCGCTCGCGATTCACCCGCGGGCGCGCGCCTTAGCCGGCGCAGGAAGCGCTACCCGAGATGCCTAACCGTTTCAGCAAAAAAAAATGGGCGGAACGCCCATCTTCTTACTGGTGGTCGCACCTGAGCCGCACATTGAATCCGTACGCCCAGCGACTCCGCGATTATAGCGATTTTTGGCGCAAACGCCAAGCCAGCCGGTAAAAGCAGCGTGTCGACTGCCTTTACGGGCCCAAAAATGCGAAATCGGGCTGTTCGATCAACCGGCGCCATCGTGGCAGCCGGTGATCGCTCATGCCGGCGGCCATGCAGCGCCGCGTGACATATATACAGTCGAAAGCAATAAACGCAATGCCTCGCGCCGACAAGACCGGCCTGATGCCGATCCGGCCGGCCCGCCGCCGGCCTTGCGCCGCGCGCCTGGATGCTTAGCGGCTGCGCGTGCGGCTGCGCTGCGGACGCGGGCCGCCGCGATCGGAA
>NZ_JAAGPB010000790.1:0-234 GCF_017104585.1 Burkholderia sp. Ac-20392 | reverse complement strand
TCACACATCAGTAGAACGCCTTGCATACCCTCGCTCACTCGCTCGTTGCTGCTGCTACACGTGCGCTACACACGTATGTTCTCCTCGCTGACATGCGCGCTATCTCCGGTTCGACACTCTCACTGCTCTCTTTCTCGATGATTCTAGGCCTGCTAATCTTTAGTGCATTCATCGTTCGCTACTCACATCTTGCTTTACCGACTTTTTTTTTTTTTTTTTTCTTTTTTTTTTTTA
>NZ_JAAGPB010000789.1:0-2517 GCF_017104585.1 Burkholderia sp. Ac-20392 | reverse complement strand
TCGGCCTGTTCACCTACCCGATGCTCGACGCCGCGCGCTGACGGCCGCGCGGCGCCGCCGCTCAGTTGATCCCGGCGACCGCGTGCGGCACGTACGGGCGTTCGAGCGTGGCGATCTCGTCGTCGGTCAGTTTCAGTTCGAGCGCGGCCAGTGCATCGTCCAGCTGCTGCGGCTTCGAAATGCCGACGATCGGCGCGGTGACCCCGCGCTTCTGCGCGACCCAGGCGAGCGCGACCTGCGCACGCGGCACGTTGCGGGCGGCCGCGATCGTCGCCACGGCGTCGACGACCGCCTTGTCCGATTCGGCCGTCGCATCGTAGAGCCGCTGGCTGACCACGTCGCTCTGCTGCCGCTCGGTCGACTCGTCCCAGTTGCGCGTGAGCCGGCCGCGCGCGAGCGGGCTCCACGGAATCACCGCGATCCCTTCGTCTTCGCACAGCGGCAGCATTTCCCGCTCTTCTTCCCGATACAGCAGGTTCAGGTGGTTCTGCATGCTGACGAAGCGGGTCCAGCCGTGCTGCTTCGACGTGTGCAGCGCCTTCGCGAACTGCCACGCGAACATCGACGATGCGCCGATATAGCGCGCCTTGCCGGCCTTCACGACATCGTGCAGCGCCTCGAGCGTCTCCTCGAGCGGCGTGCCGTTGTCCCAGCGGTGAATCTGGTAGAGATCGACATAATCGGTGCCGAGCCGCTTCAGGCTCTGGTCGATGTCGGTCATGATCGCCTTGCGCGACAGCCCCGCGCCGTTCGGCCCCGGCCGCATCCGGTAGAACACCTTGGTCGCGATCGCGATCTCGTCGCGTTTCGCGAAATCGCGCAGCGCGCGGCCGACGATCTCCTCCGACGTGCCGTCGGAATACATGTTCGCGGTATCGAAGAAGTTGATGCCGGCCTCGACCGCCCGCTGGATGATCGGGCGGCTCTCCGCTTCCGGCAGCGTCCACGGATGCGAGCCGCGTGACGGTTCGCCGAACGTCATGCAATCCAGCACCAGCTTGGACACTTCCAGCCCTGTCGACCCGAATTTCACGTATTCCATTGCACGCCTCGCCATTGAAGTTGAGCTGACGGCCGGATGCGCGCCGCGCATCCGCCGGACCGTCGCATGGTATCCCGGGCGGCAAAAATGCGTGCGGCGTCGCCGCAAGATGCGAAGGAGGTGCTCGCGAGCGCGAGGTCGCGCGCGGCGCCGGCTGCGCAGCACGTGCGCAGCGGCGCCGGCCGCTTGCTTACTTGGCCTGGTCGGCGATCGGCTGCAGGAACGCGGAAAAGCCGGTCAGCATGATCTGCACGCCGATGCACAGCAGCAGGAATGCCGACACGCGCTTCGCGACCTTGGTGCCTTCGCTGCCGAGGTAGCGCGACAGCAGCGCGGAACGGCTGTAGACCTGCCAGATCACGATCGCCACCAGCACGGAGACGGCGATCGACACGATGCTCGACAGCATGAATTCCGACAGCTTGTGCGTGCGGTTCGCGTTCAGCGCGATCGCGGTCGCGATCGAGCCGGGGCCGACCGTCAACGGCATGGTCAACGGGAAGAACGCGCGCGTCATGATCGCGTTCGCGTCGATCGGCTTGACCGGCGTGTCGCCGCCGCCCGGGCCGTCGGGTTCGTTGAGCATCTGCCAGCCGGCGACGGCAACCGCGAAGCCGCCGCCGATCCGCAGCGCTTCCATCGAAATCCCGAAGAAATGCAGCACCGGCGTGCCGGCGAAGAACGCGACCATCAGCACGATGAACGCATTGAACGCGACCTTCCTCGCGAGCAGATCGCGCTCTTGCTCGGTAAGCGCCTCGGTCCGTTCGAGAAACAGGAACGCGATGCCGATCGGGTTGATGATGCCGATCAGGCCGGTGAAGCCGAACAGGATCTCGGAGATAAGGCGATTGACGATCATCGGATGAAGAATCGGTCGGGACTGGGCCGGCAGCGCGCCGGAGGTCACGCATTGTAGAGCAAGCGCCCGCGCCCGAGCCGCAAAATTCGGCCGGGCCCGCCGTGCCGTCGATCGCCGCCGTTTCCGCTTGGTTTCCCCCTTACCCGGCGCCCGCCTCCCATGCCGGCGGCCGCTTCGCGAAGAACGCGGTGAAGCCCTCCTTCGCTTCCGGTGTCGCCCGCACGCGGGAGATCGTCTGCGCGGTGAACGCCGCGCGCTCGTCCGACGGCGGATACTCGCCGATCGCATCGAAGAAGCGCTTGATCTCCATCAGCGCGTTCGGGCCATTGCGGCCGAGTTCGGCAAGCGTCTTGTCGAGTGCTTCGTCGAGCGAATCGAGCGGCACGGCCTGGTGGATCAGGCCGATCGCGACCGCTTCGCCCGCGGCGAGCTGGGTCGCTGTCAGCGCGAGCCGGCGCGCCTGGCGCTGGCCGACCGCCTCGACCAGGTACGGGCCGATCACGGCCGGCAGGATCCCGAAGCGTGCCTCGCTGACCGAGAAGCGCGCATGATCGCTCGCGATCACGATGTCGCACGCCGCGCACAGGCCGACGCCGCCGCCGAACGCGTGGCC
>NZ_JAAGPB010000788.1:0-2667 GCF_017104585.1 Burkholderia sp. Ac-20392 | reverse complement strand
GCCGGCGTGCCGCGCCGCCGGCCGTCGCGCAGCGGCTCGGCCGGATTCGCCCGAGCCGCATCGGCACCGGCGAATCGGAGGGCTTCCGGCCGGGCGTGCCCGCGCTCACGCATTTCCCGGCGGACGCGTGGCGCCATGCGATCGACCGCGCGCTGCGTCGCGCCGGCCGCGACCTGCTCGGCTATGGCGATCCGCTCGGCGAGCGCGCGCTGCGCGAATCGATCGCGCGCCATCTGGCCGTGACGCGCGGCGTGCGCTGCGATCCCGAGCAGATCGTGATCACCGAAGGCGCACAGGGCGCGATCGCGCTGTGCGCGCAGTTGCTGACGAACCCGGGCGATACGGTGTGGGTCGAGGAGCCCGGCTATCGCGGCGCGCGCACCGCGATGCAGGCGGCCGACCTCGACGTCGTGCCGATGCCGGTCGACGCGGAAGGGCTGCGGGTCGAAGAGGACGACTGGCGCGAGCGGACGCCGCGCCTCGTCTATACGACGCCGTCGAACCAGTTCCCGACTGGCGCCGTGCTGTCGATCTCGCGCCGGCTCGCGCTGATCGATGCCGCGCGCCGGCATCGCGCGTGGATCATCGAGGACGACTACGACAGCGAATTCCGTCACACCGGCGAGCCGATCGGCGCGATGCACGGGCTCGCGCCCGATTCGCCCGTCGTCTATCTCGGCTCGTTCAGCAAGACGATGTTTCCGGCGCTGCGGATCGGTTTTCTCGTGCTGCCCGACGCGTTGCTGGCGGCAGTGCGGCCGGTGTTGCCGGAGATGCTGCGCGGCGGGACGCGCCACGTGCAGCTCGCGCTGGCCGATTTCATCGAGACGGGCGAGTACGGCCGCCATCTCGGTCGCATGCGCCGGCTGTATCGCGACCGGCGGCGGTTGCTGCTCGCCGCGCTCGACGGCAACCTGAGCGTGCCGCATCAGATCGAGGGCGGGCCGTGCGGGCTGCATCTCGCGCTGCGGCTGCCGGCGCGCTACCGCGATCGTGCAATCGTCGACGCGGCGCGCGCGCATGGCATCGGGCCGTTTCCGTTGTCGGGTTTTTCGATCGATGCGGCATCGGCGGGTAACGGGCTCGTGCTCGGTTTCGGCAATACGTCGGCCGACGCGTTCGAGCCGATGTTGCGGATGCTGTCGGCGATCGCGGAGCGGGTGGGCGGGGCGTGATGGGCGGGTGGCGGGGCGCGCGGGTTACGTCACCCGTTGGCGGTGATTTCCGCTACCGTATCGCTGCGATTTCACTTCGGGATCCCGACAAGAGCATCGAGTCTTGAATGCGCGAGCTGGATCGGTGAGGGCGGGCGATCGCTCGCCTCTCGAAGAGGCGTCGACCTCCAGGTAGAGCGAAGGTGTGCGTGCATGGCGTTGCCCGCCACGAACCGCCCGCTCCCACGCACGACAATCGGACTTGTGCGGATTGACGAATCGCGCACTTTGTTCGAAACGGCCACCGTCGCGGCTCCGCGCCTGCCGTACCGCCCGGCATTCGGGTTTCGATTCGTATGTTCGAACAGGCCGCGTGGACTATAAATGGATGCGTGTACCGGTGCTTGTCGGGCGCCTGCGCGTCTCGCGCAGGTCGGCGCCGCGACTCCCGGGGGAGGTGCACTGTGGTTCGCCAGACGCTTGCTCGCGCCGTGCTTCGCACCGCGTTGATCGGGGGCGTGTTTGCCGGCTGTTTGCTGCCGCCGCCGGCCGCCCTTGCCGGAACCCTCGCGCCGCCCGTCACGCCACATCCGATGAAGCAACGGCCGGCCGCGACGCCTTATGCGATGCCGGTCGATTTTCCGGCGATCGTCGACCGCTACGGCCCGGCAGTCGTGACCATCATGACCGCCGCACCCGACCAGCAGGCCGGCGGGCCATCCTTCACGATCCTCGATCCCGACGATCCGCTCGCCGCGTTCTTCCGGCACGACGCACCGCCGCCCGCGCAAGGCCCGCAGGGGCAAACGCAGGCGCAACCCCAGCCACAGGCTCCGGCACCCGACACGGCGCCGCGCGCGGTATCGGGCAGCGGCTCGGGTTTCATCGTCAGCGCCGACGGCCTGATCCTCACGTCCGCCCACGTGGTCGACGATGCGACCGACGTGACGGTGCGGCTCACCGACCGCCGCGAATTCAAGGCGACCGTGCTGGCCGTCGATCCGCAAAGCGATGTCGCCGTGCTGCGTGTCAACGCAACGAAGCTGCCATTCGTGCGCGTCGGCGATTCGTCGAAGGTACGCGCGGGCGAACCGGTGATGACGATCGGTGCGCCGGACGGATCGGGCAACACGGTCACGGCCGGCATCGTCAGCGCGACGTCGCACCGGCTGCCGGACGGCAGCGCGTTCCCGTTCTTCGAAACCGACATCGCGCCGAACCCCGACAACTCGGGCGGCCCCGTGTTCAATCGCGCGGGCGACGTGATCGGCATCGCGGTGCAGGTCTATACGGGCGCCGACCGCTACGCGAGCATGACGTTCGCGATCCCGATCGCGTTTGCCGCAAAGGTGCGTGCGCAACTGCAGAAGCAGATGCAGGCGCAGCAGTCCCAGGCGCCGGATGCGTCGTCGCCGGGCAATGCGATCGGCGTCGACGTGCAGGATGTCGGCATCGGGCTCGCCGCGGCGTTCGGGCTGCCGCGTCCCGCGGGCGCACTCGTCAACGGCGTCGG
>NZ_JAAGPB010000787.1:0-234 GCF_017104585.1 Burkholderia sp. Ac-20392 | reverse complement strand
AAAGGTATTATACACCTTGCGTCCGCAGACAGGAGAAAGTGCAATGTGTGGCAGTCGCATGTGGGACTAGTGATACGCGAGTTGTGCGAGCTGTGCGATCGTGAGTACATACTGCGTACGCATGTTTACGGGTGCCTAGAGTGAGTCACAATGGTGTAGTAGTCGTACATGTATTCATAAGTTTTTTGCTGTGGACTTTGCTTATGTCGTATTTTTTATTTTTTTTTTTTTTTA
>NZ_JAAGPB010000786.1:0-2327 GCF_017104585.1 Burkholderia sp. Ac-20392 | reverse complement strand
GTCGATTCGCTTCGCTCACGTTCACATTCACATCCATGATCGCTTCCGGCAATTGAAACGCCGAACGGCCCCGCGCACGCCGCGAAGGCGTGAGCGGGGCCGCGACGGCGCGTTCGGTCAGATAAACGGCGTCAACAGCATGTCGATCAGCTTGATGCCGATGAACGGCGCGATGATCCCGCCCACGCCGTAGATCAGCAAGTTCCGCCCCAGCAATTTCTCCGCCGGCTCCGCGCGATACTTCACGCCCTTCAGCGCGAGCGGAATCAGCGCGACGATGATCAGCGCATTGAAGATCACCGCCGACAGGATCGCCGACGTCGGGCTGTGCAGCCCCATCACGTTCAGCGCGCCAAGCGCCGGATACGTCGCGACGAACGCGGCCGGGATGATCGCGAAATACTTCGCGAGATCGTTGGCCACGCTGAACGTGGTCAGCGCGCCGCGCGTCATGATCATCTGCTTGCCGACCTCGACCACCTGCATCAGCTTGGTCGGGTTGCTGTCGAGGTCGACCATGTTGGCCGCCTCCTTCGCCGCCTGCGTGCCGCTGTGCATCGCGACGGCCACGTCGGCCTGCGCAAGCGCCGGCGCGTCGTTGGTGCCGTCGCCCGTCATCGCGACGAGATGGCCCTTCGCCTGGTGCTCGCGGATCAGCCGCAGCTTGTCCTCGGGCGTCGCTTCGGCGAGGTAGTCGTCGACGCCGGCTTCCGCCGCGATCGCGGCCGCGGTGAGCCGGTTGTCGCCGGTGATCATCACCGTCTTCACGCCGACCTTGCGCAGCTCGGCGAAGCGCGCGGCGATCCCGTGCTTGACGATGTCCTTCAGCTCGATCGCGCCGAGCACGCGGGAACCGTCGGCCACGACGAGCGGCGTACCGCCGCGTCGCGCGATATCGTTGACGGCCGTCTCGACCGCTTGAGGAAACACACCGCCGAGCGCATCGACGTGCGCGCGGATCGCCGACGCTGCGCCCTTGCGCACCTGCCGTTCGCCGATGTCGAGGCCGCTCATCCGCGTGCGCGCGCTGAACGGCACGGTAACGCTGCCTGCGGTCGCGGCCACGTCCAGCGAGAAGCGCTGCTTCGCGAGCGCGACGATCGAGCGCCCCTCCGGCGTCTCGTCGGCCAGCGACGACAGTTGCGCGGCCTCGGCCAGCGCACGCTCGTTCACGCCCGGCGCCGGCCGGAACTGCACGGCCTCGCGGTTGCCGAGCGTGATGGTGCCGGTCTTGTCGAGCAGCAGCACATCGACGTCACCGGCCGCCTCGATCGCGCGGCCCGACGTGGCGAGCACGTTCGCCCGCATCATGCGGCTCATCCCCGCGATGCCGATCGCCGACAGCAGCGCACCGATCGTCGTCGGGATCAGGCACACGAGCAGCGCGATCAGCACGGTCAGGCTCACCGCCGTGCCCGATGCGTTCAGCAGCACGCTGAACTGCGAGAACGGCAGCAGCGTCACGCACACGAGCAGGAAGATGATGGTCAGCGCGACGAGCAGGATCGTCAGTGCGACCTCGTTCGGCGTCTTGCCGCGCTTCGCGCCTTCGACCATCGCGATCATCCGGTCGAGAAATGCCTCGCCCGGTTGCGCGGTGATCTTCACGATGATCCAGTCGGACAGCACGCGCGTGCCGCCCGTCACCGACGAGAAATCGCCGCCCGACTCGCGGATCACCGGTGCTGATTCGCCGGTGATCGCCGATTCGTCGACCGACGCGACGCCGTCGATCACTTCGCCATCGGCGGGGATCGTGTCGCCCGCTTCGACGAGCACGATGCTGCCGGCCGCGAGTTCGTCGCTCGGCACGCGATGGCTGGTGCTGTCGAATCGCTTCGGCTCGTCGAGCACCTTCGCATACACGCGCTTGCGCGCCGCCCGCAGCGCGTCGGCCTGCGCCTTGCCGCGCCCTTCGGCCAGCGCTTCGGCCGCGTTCGCGAACAGCACGGTGAACCACAGCCAGCACGCGACCGCGAAGATGAAGCCGGCCGGCGCGTCGCCCGTGCCGGTCAGCGCCTGCAGCCACAGCACGGTCGTGACGATGCTGCCGAGATACACGACGAACATCACCGGGTTCTTCAACTGCACGCGCGGCGCGAGCTTGCGGAACGCCTCGCGCAGCACGGCCGTCCAGCGCATCGGCGGCACGCCGCCGACCGGCATCGCCACTGGATTGATCGGGGTTTCGATATGGGACATGAGTGACTCCGTGGTTCCTGCTATTGCTTCGCGCCGGCCGCGTGACCGAATGCACGGTCCAGCGCGAGGTTCAGGTCGAGCACGCGCACGCGCGGTTCGCCGAGCACGCCGAGCTGGCGTGGCGA
>NZ_JAAGPB010000785.1:0-2673 GCF_017104585.1 Burkholderia sp. Ac-20392 | reverse complement strand
CCGGGCGCATCGCCGTGGGCGTCGAGCAACGCACCGAGCACCTGACCGCCCAGATCGCCGGCCGGGATGTGCTCGGCCGCATCCGCCGCGATGGTTTACGGCGTGCGCTCGGACACCTCGTCGCGTTCGGGCCGCCGCCATCCGTTGCGCAGGTCGCGCCATCGCACGACCAGGCCGCAGAACAGCCCGCCGCCCGGCACGGTTGCGTCGTCGCACGGCTCCGCCGTGTCGCCGGGCGTCGCGCACTGCGTGACCCAGCTCGCGAACTCGAGCAGCGACGCGTCATGAGCGAGCGTCGCCGCATCGAGCGCGACGGTCACACCGGCATCCCGCAAGCGCCCGAGCAGCGGCCGCACGCCATCGTGCGCGCCCCCGCATGGCTGCAGCAGCACCTCGAGTTCATCCTCGTGACGATCGACGAGTGCACGGTGCCGCTCGAGCGCGGCCGGCTCGAGCAACGCCTGCGCGGCATGCCGGACGATGACGATCGCGCGATCGTCGCGACGCTCGACGATCGCACCGATCCGGCGCCGGGCGCGCGCCACCACGGCGCTCACGTGTCGCTCCCGAAATGGCGCGCGCGCATCACAGCGAACCCTGGAATTCGAGCACGCGTGCCTTGAACTCGTCGGGCACGGCCTGCGTCGTGTTGTTCGCGTAATCGAACATCACGTGCGTCGACATGCCGCGCGCAACGATGGTCTGGTCGTCGCGCTCCATCAGGTGTTCGAGATCGAAGCTCTTGCTGCCGAAGCGCACGATGCTCGACCGGATCGTCAGGTTGTCGCCGAATTGCGCCGGTGCGAGGTACTCGCACTGCGTCTTCACCATGATGTGCGGCAGCTTCTCGCTCCGCGGCAGGCCGAGGAGATCGAACATGTAGCTGAGGTACGAATGCTGCAGATAGTCGTAATAGACGGGACTGCTCACATGCCCCATCGAATCCGTATCGCGATACTTGACGTGAATGGGCGTTTCGTAATGGCGTTTCGACATGGTGATTCTCCGCAATGACTGGGTTGATTTATTTATTTGATCCCGATTGGCCTATCGGGAGTCGAAAAATTAATCTAACACCTATCGAGGCGCCACTATCAGAACGAATAGCGAACCATCGCGGAAGCCTCTCGCTCCGCGATTTCAGCGCGGATAATTGCGCCTGAATGCTTCGTTGAAAATCGAATTTCAAGCCCGCCTGGCATCTCAAAAACAGGCAAGGCCGATACCTCAATTCCGGACGACTTGCTTATTTCTGCAATTCATAAGGTTATGAATTAGAAACTGGTAAATATGTTAGTTGCGCATGGAAAGAGCCATTCAATACAGTCGCGCTGTAGTAAAAAATCCACCGAATTATCGACAGGAGGGCAGTCCCCATGCATGCGAATACCTGGACGACGAACCGTGACGCCGTGCTGCATTTGCCGTCCCCCGCGGATCTGGCCGGCGCGCTACAACCGGCATTGCGCGCGTCGCGCACGGTTCATCTGGCTCGCCGAGCGATCGTCGACGTGTTGAACGGCACCGACGACCGTCTCGTGGTCATCGCCGGCCCGTGCTCGGTGCACGACCCGGCCGCGGCGCGCGACTATGCGGCGCGGCTCGCGCTGCAACGCGCGCGTTTCGCGGACGAACTGGAAATCGTGATGCGCGTGTACTTCGAGAAGCCGCGCACGACGGTCGGCTGGAAGGGGCTCATCAACGATCCGCTGCTGGACGGCAGCGAACGGATCGACGCGGGCCTGCACACGGCCCGCGCGCTGCTGTGCGACATCAACGGGGCGGAGATGCCGGCGGCGACCGAGTTCCTCGATCCGCTGTCGCCGCGCTACCTGGCCGACCTGGTCGCCTGGGGGGCGATCGGCGCACGCACCGTGGAATCGCAGGTGCATCGCGAGCTGGCGTCGTCGCTTCCGATCCCGATCGGCTTCAAGAACGGCACCGACGGCAACGTCCAGGTGGCCGTCGATGCGATGTGCGCGGCCGCACGCCCGCATCGCTTCCTGTCGGTCGATACGGGCGGCCGGCTATGCGCGACGGCTTCGCCCGGCAATCCGCATACGCACGTCGTGCTGCGCGGCGGGCGCGAGCCGAATTTCGACGCGGCCGCCGTGAATGCCACATGCGAGCGCATGGCGGCCGCGCAATGCGCCCCGCGCGTGATGATCGATGTCAGCCACGGCAACAGCCGCCGCCAGTTCCGCAACCAACTGGGGGTCGGCACGGCCGTCGCCGCGCAGATTGCCACTGGCGACACGCGCATCGTCGGCGTGCTGATCGAGTCGAACCTGATCGAAGGGCGCCAGGATCTCGTGCCCGGCATGCCGCTGCGCTACGGCCAGAGCATCACCGATGCGTGCCTGTCGTTCGCCGATACCACGCAGCTTCTCGAGACGCTCGCCTACGCGGTGCGGGCGCGACGGCGAGGCCATGCGCCGGCGCCGGACCTCGAGTTCGCGCACGAACCGCTGCTCGCGTGCTGCGCGTGAGCGGCCCGGCGCGGCACGGTCAGATTTCGGCCTCGTCGTAGATCCGCGTCGCATCGCCGGCCCACGCGTCGCGATAGCGGGCGAGCCAGTGCTCGGCCTGGGTCGGCGCACCGGCGACGATCGCGTCGAGCGGCGCGAGATACACGGATTCGTCGCCGCCGGCCGCGTCCCTGCGCGCCCGCCA
>NZ_JAAGPB010000784.1:0-2587 GCF_017104585.1 Burkholderia sp. Ac-20392 | reverse complement strand
CGCGCTCGGCCGACATACCCGCCGCTGCCGGCCGAGCGCGTCGTCACGACGAGCGCCTGCGGCGCACGTGCACCGAGGTCGGCCGTGAATGCATCGGTGACCGTACCATCACGCGCATGCAGCGCGCCCGTCACGTAATCGTCGGTATCGAAGCCGGGGGCGGCATGCGCGGACGAATACACGCGCACCGCGTAGCTGCCGGTCGAGCACGGTTCGAGCGCGCCGCTCGACACGACCGCCACCTGCTGCCGCGACGGCAGCTCGACTTTTTTCACGAAACCGCAATCGTCGGCCGCGTGCGCGTGCGCGGCGACGAACGCAATGGCACACAGCAACGCGCGCATTCGGCATTTCATCGGGATGTCGTGACAGGAAGGTGATGATGCGGGCGAGCATAGCGTGACATTCGCATGACGTCACGCGGGTCGCCACGCGACCGCCGTACGTCGAACGGCAGCCGTCGTACCGTTGCAGCAGCGCAGTACCGTGCTGCAGGTCGCGAAACGGCACCGTGACGGCGACACGAACGGTCACGTGTCGCCGGGCCAGCCCGCGCGTCGAATCCGTTGCACGCGCACCGGCTCCAACGCCGGCCCGCGCGCGCCGCTCAGCGCTTGATCGACACCGTCACCTTCGAGCCGTCGCTCATCGTGACGGACTTCGACCCGCCGTTGGTCGGGATCGACACCCACTTCACCTGGCTCACCGACACGACGTCCGGGCACTGCAGCGACTTGCCGCCGGCCGTCACGCTGCGTGTACCTTTCGGCGCGGCCGCCTGGAAGCTCATCTGCACGTTGGCGATCCCCTTCGCATCGATCGACGGCGCGAGCCGCACCTGGGTCTGGCGCACCATCGCGCCGTTCTCGTCGCGCGGCAGGCTGTCGGCGTTCGGGCACCCGTCGGGCATCGCGACCGCGCCGCTCGGCGGCACCGACTTCCAGTTGAAGTCGTCCGTCTCGCCCGAGCGGATCTTGCGGGTTTCCTGCGTATTGCCGAAGGTCTTCGAATCGACCTTGACGGTGTATTCGAGCTGTCCGGTACCGCCGCCCTTCAGGCTGCCCTTGACCGGCGGCGCCGCGAATACGCTCGCGCTGACGCACGCCGCCGCGAACACGACCGACCACGATGCGGCGACTGACAAGCTGCGTTGGCTCATGCTGACCTCCTTGGTATGCGGCGGCACGCGCGTGCCGCGCGGTTTTCGATGCATGATGCGCTGCCAGTCTACCGCCAAGCGGCATGCAATGCGCCGCAAACGCATCGGGTGTTACCCCGCTTGCGTTCGCGGCGCCGCAACCTTACGCGCGATGCCGGCTCAGAAGCCGCTCAGCACGAGCTTGCCGATCGAACGCCCGGCCTCGAGCAGCTGGTGCGCGCGCCGCACGTTCGCCGCATTGATCGTGCCGAGCTGCTCGCCGAGCGTCGTGCGCAGCGTGCCGCCGTCGACGAGCCGCGCGACTTCGCCGAGGATGCGGTGCTGTTCGATCATGTCCGGCGTCTCGAACATCGCGCGCGTGAACATGAATTCCCAGTGAAACGCGGCACTCTTCGCCTTCAGCAACTCGACCGGCACCGGCTTGTCGTTCTCGACGATCGTGCAAATGCCGCCCTGCGGCCGGATTACCTCCGCTGCGGCAGGAAAGTGACGATCCGTGTCGTTGAAAATCAGCACGTAGTCGACGTTCGGATGCCCGGCCTCGCGCAACTGCGCAGGCAGGTCGCCGAAATGGTCGACCACCGCGTCCGCACCCAGCGAGCGCACCCAGTCGGCCGACGCCGGCCGCGACGCGGTGGCGATCACGTGCAGCTTGCCGAGCGTCTTCGCGAGCTGGATCGCGATCGAGCCCACGCCACCCGCGCCGCCGATGATCAGCACCGACTTGCCGGCGTCCGCGCCCTGCGGCGACACGTGCAGCCGGTCGAACAGCGCTTCCCACGCGGTCAGCGCGGTGAGCGGCAGCGCGGCCGCGGCGGCGAAATCGAGCGTGCGCGGCTTCAGCGCGGCGATCCGCTCGTCGACCGTATGGAATTCGCTGTTCGCGCCCGGCCGCGTGATGCTGCCCGCGTAGAACACTTCGTCGCCCGGCCGGAACAGCGTGACGTCGGCGCCGACCGCGACCACCGTGCCGGCCGCATCCCAGCCGAGCACGCGCGGCGCGTCCTCGACCTGCGGCTTCGGCGCGCGCACCTTGGTGTCCACCGGGTTCACGGAAATCGCCTCGACCTTCACGAGCAGGTCGCGCGGGCCCGGCACGGGCTGCGGCAGCTCCACGTCGAGCAAGGCTTGCGGGTCGTCGATCGGCAGATAACGGGTCAGTCCAACGGCTTTCATTACGACACTCCTTCAGGAAATCCTGTGGGCTGCGGCGCAGCCCCATGAACGTCATCGTAGGCAACCCGATCATTCGAGAAAACCGCTATATTTCCTGAAACATTTTCAGGATTTTCAGAATAATGGCCTCCGATCCGATTCCGGCCCCCGACAAACCGCTCGACCTGCTCGACGTTGCGCTGTTCGTGCGCGCGGCGCTGCTCGCGAACGTCACCGCGGCCGGGCGCGAGTTCGGCGTGTCGGCCGCGGTCA
>NZ_JAAGPB010000783.1:0-2538 GCF_017104585.1 Burkholderia sp. Ac-20392 | reverse complement strand
GCCATGTCGTTACGCCGAGAAGAGGCCCGTGTAGCGCTTGATCCATGCCGGCTGGACCGCCGCGAGCGCCTTGTCGTCATGCAGCACGGCTTTCTCCGCGATCTGCTGCGGCGACGGCACGAACGCGCGGCTTTCCGCGGGAATCACGGCCCTGCCGTTCACCGGGCCGTTCAGGACGTCCGCCGCCATCCGGCCTTGTACGCCGGCGTCGAGCGAATGATTGATGAACGCGTGGATCAGGTCGAGGTCGCCCGGGTGCGCCTTCGGAATCACGGTGAACATCAGCTGCGTCGCGAAGCCTTCCTTCATCCCGTACGTCACGCCCATCTTGTAGTCGGGCTTGCGGATCTGGTCCGGGAAGAACGCGGGCGAATAGATGCCGCCGATGTCGAGCGAGCCCGTGCGGAACAGGTCGGCGACCTGGTTCGGGTTTTCGCCGAGGGTCATCACGCGGTCCTTCAGTTGCGCGAGCTTCCGGAATCCCGGGTCGATGTTCTGCTGCGAACCGCCGGCCAGCTTCGCCGCGATGATCGCGAGGTCGACCGCCTCGGCCCACTCGGGCGGCGGCAGGAACAGGCGGCCCGCATACTTCGGATCCCACAGTGCCTCGTAGCTCGACGGTGCGCTTTTCACGGTCGCCGTGTTGTAGATCAGCCCGTCCGACCACAGCAGGTAGCCGATGCCGAAGCCGTTCGCGCCGGTGCGATATTGCGGCGCGACGTCCTTCAGGTTCGGCAGCCGGTTCAGGTCGGGCTTCGCGAGCAGGCCCGCGTCCGCGAGACCGGACGCGCCGACGCCGGCGAGCGTGATGACGTCGTAGGTCGGCCGTTCGCCGGCGGCCTTGACCTTCGCGACCATCCCCGACGTGCCGTCCGCGCGATCGGCGATTACTCGTGCGCCGGTCTGCTTGCTGAAGCTTTCCGCGATGTTGCGCAGCGCGGCCGCGCCGGTATCGTCGGACCACGTGAGCAGGCGCAGCGTCTTGCCTGCGAAACTGCTCGTCTGTGCTTTCGCAGTACTGATGAATGGCATCGGAAGGGCGGATGCAGCGAGCGCCGTGCCGAGGGTTTTGATCACCTGCCTTCTGCCCGCCTTGAAGTGTTGCATGGCCGTCTCCTGATGAACGATGCCGTGTGGTCCGATGCCTGTCGCCGAACTGCGGCGCGGGGTGTGGATGAACTGTAGGGAGGTCAAATTTCCGCAACAAACGAAATATCCGCATGCGCGGCATGACATAAACGCATGGCGCGGCGACCTCAGCCGGCCGGCATCATGACCTGCTTGATCTCCTGAAATGCAGCGAGCCCGAACGGGCCGAGCTCGCGTCCGATGCTGCTGCGCTTGTAGCCGCCCCATGAGGTTTGCGGATAGATCAGCTGCGGCGTGTTGATCCACACGACGCCTGCCTCGAGCGCGCCGGCAACCCGCCTGGCGCGGGCCGTGTCGCGCGTGACGACGGTTGCGACGAGCCCGTATTCGGTATCGTTGGCGGCCGCGATCGCACCGTCTTCGGTGTCGAATGCGCGGACGCACAGCACCGGTCCGAAGATTTCGTCACACCATAGCGAGCTGTCGGCGGGTACGTCGGCGAACAGCGCTGGCCTGATGAAATAGCCGGGGCCGTCGAGCGCCTTGCCGCCCGTCACGAGCCGCGCGCCGTCGGCCCGGCCCTGCGCGATGTGACGCTGCACGCGCTCGTACTGCGCGCGGTTCGTCAACGGGCCCATCTGGACGCCGGGGGCGAACGGCGGGCCGACGACGGTCGCGTCGATGCGCCGTGCAAGGCGCGCGATCAGGTCGTCGGCGAGCGGCGCGGCGACGAGCACGCGCGAGGTCGCCGAACACATCTGTCCGGCGTTGAACAGGCCGCCGCCCGTGACGAGCTCGACCGCGTGGTCGAGATCGGCATCGTCGAACACGACGATCGACGACTTGCCGCCGAGTTCGAGGCCGACGCCCTTGATCGTGTCCGCGGCCGTCTTCATGACCTGCGCACCGACGGCGGTGCTGCCGGTAAACGACACCTTCGCGACGAGCGGATGCGCGCACAGTCGGGCGCCGACGTCGTGGCCGGTGCCCGTCACGACGTTCAGCACGCCGGGCGGCAGCCCCGCTTCGGCGGCGATCGCGGCGAGTTCGAGCTCGGGCAGCGGTGTGATCTCGGACGGCTTCAGCACGATGGTGCAACCGGCCGCGAGCGCGGGCGCGAGCTTCCAGGCGGTCGTCACCATCGGGAAATTCCACGGCACGATCAGCGCGGCGACGCCGGCCGGCTCGCGCCGGATCCACGCGCGATGGTCCGCGTCGGGCAGCGCGATCTCGGTTTCGCCGTCGGTGTCGAGGCGGTCCGCGAGGCTCGCGTAGTAGTCGAAGGTGGCGATCACGTCGGCGACGTCGATCTCGGCTTCGGCGAACGGCTTGCCATTGTTGAGCGACTGCAGTGTCGCCAGCCGCGCGCGACGGGCGTCGACGCCGCGCGCGATCGCGCGGAGCAGCGCCGCACGCGTGGCGCCCGTCGTGCGTTTCCAGCCGGGAAAA
>NZ_JAAGPB010000782.1:0-2680 GCF_017104585.1 Burkholderia sp. Ac-20392 | reverse complement strand
CGTGCGGCCGGCCGAGCGCTTGTCGGCGACACCGCCGTCGCTTGCGCGCCCGCCCGTGCCGCTCGGCACCGACGATGCGCGCTGGATGTGAGCGCCGGCGGCGCGTCTGGCGTTACTTGCGCAGTTCGACGACGAAGTCGTAGTAGTCGTTGCGGCAGTAGGTATCGGTCAGCTCGATCGCGCGCTGGTCCGACGTATAGCCGATGCGCGTGATCAGCAGTAGCGCGTCGTGTGGCGCGATGCCCATCTGCTCTGCGATCTCGTCGGTCGCGTTGACCGCGCGGAAATGCTGCAGCGCGCGCACGATCGGCGTGCCGCGTGCTTCGAGATAGCTGTACAGCGAACCGCCGATCGCCTGCGGATCGGGGATCAGCGTCGCGGGAAACGTCGAATTCTCGACGGCCATCACGATGCCGTCCGCGAGGCGCAGGCGCTTCAGGCGCGTGACCGATGCGGCGGGCGACAGCCCGAGCTGGATCACTTCGTCGCGGTTTGCCGGCTGGATCTCGCGCGCGAGCCATTGCGAGCTCGGCTTGAAGCCGCGCCGTTCGAGCATTTCGCTGAAGCTCGACAGCCGCGACAGCGGATCTTCGTAGCGCGGCTGGATGAAATTGCCGGCGCCCTGTGTGCGGCGAATCAGGCCTTGCTCGACGAGCAGCGCGATCGCCTTGCGTGCGGTGATGCGCGATACGCCGAGCGCATCGGACAGCACGCGCTCGGAGGGCAATGCCTCGCCGGCTGTCCAGCGATTGTCGTGGATCGCGTCGCCGAGCTTGCGGGCGAGCTGCAGGTAGAGCGGCGTGTCGTTGTCGGGGTCGGGGCGCAGGTCCTGCCAGCGGTCGTCCGTGGATGCCTTCATGGATTGGGTATCGATCTGATTGCGGCCATTCTAAGTCATCGCGTGGCGCGGTTATAGCCGGGTTTTGCCATGCAATAGGTGAATGGCGCGCCGATTGACTACACTGATGCGTCGTATTTCATGGCTGGGCCGCGGTGCGCGGCCACGAATCCGCAACGAGGAACGCATGACAGACACGATCGCCACGGTCGTCCTGCCGGACGGCGAGACGATTCCGAAGCTTGGCCTGGGCACGTGGGAAATGGGCGAACGGCCGGCCCGCCGCGCCGACGAAATCGCCGCGCTGCGCGAAGGCGTCGAGCTCGGGATGACGCTGGTCGATACGGCCGAGATGTACGGCGACGGCGCGACCGAGGAACTGGTCGGCGAGGCGCTCGCGGGCCTGCGCGACGACGTGTTCCTCGTCAGCAAGGTCTACCCGCACCATGCGAGCCAGCGCGGCGTCGTCGCCGCATGCGATGCGAGCCTCAAGCGCCTGCGGACCGATCGCCTCGACCTGTACCTGCTGCACTGGCGTGGCTCGGTGCCGCTCGAGGAGACGATCGAGGGCTTCGAAGCGCTGCAGCGCGCGGGCAAGATCCGTCACTGGGGCGTCAGCAACTTCGATACGGCCGACATGGCCGAGCTCGTCGATGAAGCCGGTGGCGGCGCGTGCGCGACCAACCAGATCCTCTACAACATCGCGCGGCGCGGCCCGGAGTTCGACTTGCTGCCTTGGCTTGCCGAGCACCGGATGCCGGCGATGGCGTACAGCCCGGTCGATCACGGGCGGCTGCCGAAGCGCTCGCCGCTCGACGAGATCGCGCGGCAGCGCGGGGTGTCGGTGATGCGCGTCGCGCTCGCGTGGGTGCTCGCGCAACCGGGAGTTTTCGCGATCCCGAAGGCGGCGCGGCTCGAACACGTGCGCGACAACCGCGCCGCGCTCGATTTCGTATTCAGCGATGACGAGCGCGCGCAGCTTGACGCGTATTTCCGTCCGCCACGCAGCAAGCGCGCGCTCGAGATGCTCTGACGACACCCGGCCGGGCAACGCGGCAGGTCAGTGGTTGGCTCCGGACGATCCGCCGTTGCCGTGACCGGCGCCATTGCCGTTCCCGGTGCCATGGCCGTTGCCGACACCGTTGGCCCCGCCATTGCCGGCGCCGCCACTGCCGTTTCCATTGCCGTTTCCATTGCCGTTGCCGCCGCCGTTGCCGTGACCGCCGCCATCGCCGGCGCCATGGCCACCACCGTTGCCGTGACCGCCGCCGTCGCCATTGCCGTGGCCACCGTTGCCATGACCACCGCCGTCACCGTCGCCATGGCCACCACCGTTGCCATGACCACCGCTGTCACCGTCGCCATGGCCACCACCGTTGCCATGACCACCGCCATCGCCGTCGCCATGGCCACCACCGTTGCCATGACCACCGCCATCGCCGTCGCCATGGCCACCACCGCTGCCGTGACCGCCGCCGTCGCCATTGCCGTGGCCACCGTTGCCGTGACCACCGCCGTCACCGTCGCCATGGCCACCACCGTTGCCATGACCACCGCCGTCACCGTCGCCATGGCCACCACCGTTGCCATGACCACCGCCGTCACCGTCGCCATGGCCACCACCGTTGCCATGACCACCGCCGTCACCGTCGCCATGGCCACCACCGTTGCCATGACCACCGCCGTCACCGTCGCCATGGCCACCACCGTTGCCATGACCACCGCCGTCACCGTCGCCATGGCCACCACCGTTGCCATGACCACCGCCGTCACCGTCGCCATGGCCACCACCGTTGCCATGACCACCGCCGTCACCGTCGCCATGGCCACCACCGTTGCCAT
>NZ_JAAGPB010000781.1:0-2753 GCF_017104585.1 Burkholderia sp. Ac-20392 | reverse complement strand
CGATCGTGCCGTACACGCTGATCGGGCCGCGCGATGCACTCGACGTGGCCGACGGCGCCCCGCGTGTCGCGCGGCCGTGCCTGCTGTCGGGCTATGGCGGTTTTGCGATCCCGAACCTGCCGGGCTACAGCGATGCGTTCGGTATCGGGTGGCTCGAGCGCGGCGGCGTGATGGCGTTCGCGCACATCCGCGGCGGCGGCGAGTTCGGGCCGCGCTGGCACGTCGATGCGCAGCGCGAACACCGCCAGCGTTCCTTCGACGATTTCATCGCGGTGGCCGAGGATCTGGCCGCGACCGGCGTGACGACCGCCGCGCAGCTCGGCATCGAGGGGGGCAGCAACGGCGGGTTGCTGGTTGCCGCGTGCATGGTGCAGCGGCCGGAGCTGTTCGGCGCGGTGCTCTGCCGCGTGCCGCTGCTCGACATGCGGCGCTATCCGAAGCTGCACGCGGGCGCGGCATGGCTCGACGAATACGGCGACCCGGACGATCCGCACGAAGGCGCGGCGCTGGCCGCGTACTCGCCGTATCACCGCGTGCGGGAAGGCGTCGCGTATCCGCCGCTACTGCTGACGACGTCGACGCGCGACGATCGAGTGCATCCCGCGCATGCACGCAAGATGGCTGCGCGCATGCACGCGCTCGGTCACGAACGGGTGTGGTACTGGGAGAACACCGACGGCGGCCATGGCAGCGCCGACGATCTGGAACGCGCGGAAGCCGATGCGGCGGAATTCGGGTTCCTGTGGTCCCATCTCGGGCCGGCGCCCGCGCGGCGCTGAACGCGCGCGGGCGGATTGAACGATCAGCCGACGACCGCGACGACGGGTGTGTGGTCGGACGGCTGTTCCCACGTGCGCGGCGTGCGATCGACTTCGCACGACGTGCAGGTTTCCGCGAGCGCCGGCGACAGCAGCACGTGGTCGATGCGCAGCCCCGCATTGCGGCGGAACGCCATCATCCGGTAGTCCCACCACGTGAAGGTCTTCTCCGGTTGTTCGAAGCGGCGGAACGCATCGACGAAGCCGAGCTCGATCAGCTGCGCGAAGTGGGCGCGCTCTTGCGGCGACACCAGGTTCTGGCCTTCCCATTTCGCCGGGTCGTGCACGTCGCGGTCTTCCGGCGCGATGTTGTAGTCGCCGAGCAGCGCGAGCTTCGGGTAGCGCTGCAACTCGGTGCGCAGCCATGCCTGCAGCGCGTCGAGCCATTGCATCTTGTAGACGAACTTGTCGGAGTCGGGCGCCTGGCCGTTCGGGAAATACGCGGACACGATGCGCACGCCGTCGACCGTCGCGGCGACCACGCGCTGCTGCGGATCGTCGAAGCCGGGGATGTTGCGCACGACGTCCGCTTCGTCGACGGTCAGCGTGTCGCGCGCGAGGATCGCGACGCCGTTGTAGGTCTTCTGGCCCGTGAACCAGCTGCGGTAGCCGGCGGCTTCAAGCTCGGCGCGCGGGAATTTCTCGTCCGGCAGCTTCAGTTCCTGCAGGCACAGCACGTCGGTTCCGCTTTGCGCGAGCCAGTCGAGCACGTGCTGCTTGCGGACGTTGAGCGAGTTGACGTTCCAGGTGGCGATTTTCATGAACGGGAGTGTGCGTGCGGGGTGAATGCGAAGGCCGCCATCTTACCGCGAGCACGCGGCGCGAACGCGTGCATCGTGCGGGGCAGGGGAGGTGCCGCGCGCAGCGGTTTCAATGAACCGAGAAGAAATTGTGACAAAAGTATTGACGTGAGTACTCCCTCACCCTATAATTTATTTCTCTGACGCGGGGTGGAGCAGTCTGGCAGCTCGTCGGGCTCATAACCCGAAGGTCGTAGGTTCAAATCCTACCCCCGCAACCAAGCACACCAGACGATGTGCAGCGCAAGTGACCGATGCGCGCTTCGTCGACAGGAACCCGGCCCCGTGCCGGGTTTTTTGTTTTCCGGCCGCGGAAACGTCGTCGCCGGCACGGATTCGTGCTTGCCAGTCTCGCCTCCCGTCTCATAAAATTAATGAGAATCATTATCATTAATGGGGCGCTGCGCGACCACGCGGCGTCGGGGAACATGGGCGTCATCGACAGTCATGCGCAGCGGGGCTTCCGTGCGCTCTACAACGATCATCACGGCTGGCTGCGCGGCTGGCTGCGCAAGAAGCTCGGCAATGCGTGCGACGCGGCCGATCTTGCCCACGACACCTATCTGCGCGTGCTCGCATCCGGCACGACGCCTCAACCCGTCGATTCGCGCCGCTACCTGACCCAGATCGCGAACGGACTCGTGATCGATCTCTATCGGCGGCGGCATATCGAGTCGGCCTATCTCGACACGGTTCGATACTTGCCCGAGGCCGAAGCGCCTTCTCCCGAAACACGCGCGCTCGTGATCGAGGCGCTGTGCGAAATCGACGCGATGCTCGATCGCCTGCCCGCCAACGCACGCACGGCGCTGCTGCTGTGCAAGCTCGACGGCCTGACCTATCGCGAGATCGCCGCGCAACTCGGCGTATCGGTGTCGTCGGTCGAGAAGTACGTCGCGTCCGCGCTACGCGCGTGCTATGCGGCGCTCTACGGGAGCGCACCGTGAGCGGGCGGCAGGGCGATGCATTGCCCGACGCCATCGTCGAGCAGGCGATCGGCTGGCTTGCCCGCCTGTGGTCGGGCGATGCGACCGACGACGACCGGCGCCGCTGCGCGGCCTGGCGCGCCGAACATCCCGACCATGAGCGCGCGTGGCAGCGGCTTGCCGGCATCGACGCGAAACTCGGCAGCGTA
>NZ_JAAGPB010000780.1:0-2729 GCF_017104585.1 Burkholderia sp. Ac-20392 | reverse complement strand
CGTCCACGCACGCTGCAACGCGGCGGCCGCACGATCGGCCAGCGCCGCCGCGGCGATCGCCCGCACCCGCATGTCGCCGAAGCGCTGCAACGTGTACGGATCGTCGCTCGCCTGCGCGACCTCCGACTGAATCCACGGGCGGCCATGCTTCAGCACGTAGTCGCGCGCTTCCGCCAGCGCGCCTTCCGCGAGCCCGACGAACAGGTTGGTCAGCACGAGCTGCGACACGAGCGTGCGCAGCGTCGCGCGCGGGGTCGGCGGCGCCTCGGAACGATGCAGCACCTCGTCCGCCGCAAGCGCCACACCGTCGAAGCGCACGCTGCCGCTGTCGGTCTGGCGCTGGCCGATCGGATCCCAGTCTTCGTTGACCGTGATCCCGGCGCGATCGGTCGGCACCACGCCGAACACCGTGCGGCCGGTGTCCGGATCGTGCGCGGACACCGTCATGCGCTGCGAGCCGCGCGTGCCCGAACAGAAGCCCTTCACGCCATCGAGCCGGTAGCCGCCGTCGGATGTCGCCGTGGCCACGAGCCGCGTGTCGAGCGGATTGACCGCATTGCCCCACCACCAGTGCTGCTCGACCGTGCCGCGCAGATAGCGTTCGCGCTGCGCGGCGTTGCCCCACACGTCGACGCTCACCACCTGCAGGCACTGGAACCCGACGAGATGCGCGAGCGCGCTGTCGACGCGCGCGATCTGCCTGATCGCATCGTAGATCTCGGGCCATGCGGCTTCCTGCCCGCCGAATGCACGCGGCACCGCGAGCGTCAGCAGGCCCGCATCGGCGAGCCACTGCTTCTCTTGCGCCGCATGACCACCCGCGCGGTCGCGCGCGGCGGCCGTGGCGCGCAGCGCGTCGATCGCCCGGGCCAGCGCGGCGCGGTCGAAGGCCGGTGCATCGGTATCCGGCGCGAAGGTCGCCGGGCCACGTGGATCGTTCATGCGACAGCTTCCTGCGCAACCGCTTCACCCGACAGCGGCACGAGCGCGTCGAGCGTGCGGCCGGTCAGCCGCGACAGGATCTCGCGCCGCCAGTCGTCGTAGATCGCGCGGTATTCGGCGATATCCGCGCCGAACACGTGCGCGGTGTGCGCGTACTCGTCGTGCAGATAGTCGTCGAGCCGCGCCTGCGTTTCCTCGTCGGCCGCGATCACGCGATCGATCAGCGCGTCACGCTCGGCTGCCGGCAGCGCCTTCAACGTGTCGAACCACCACTGGACGATCTGCACGCGATGCCACTCCTCGTCCGGCCGGATCCGGTTCTCGCCATGCTCGCGCATCGCGGAATCGCCGATGCGGCCGGTCTTGCGCTGAATCCACAGCTTCGCGAGGATGTGCAGCTCGTAATGCCATTCGAATGCGAGAAAACCCGCGACGTCGCGCACCGCGATGTCGCCGATGCGCGCCCAATGCGCGGAGACGAGCCGGTCGACTTCCGGCAGCGGATCGCGCCCCGTCAGTTCGGTCACGCGTTCGCGGCCGATCACCGCGTGCGCGCCGTCGTCGCCGAGCTGGCGCGACAGGATCAGCTGGAAGTGCGGATCGTCGCAGAACAACGTGTCGATCGCCTTCGCGACGACCTGCACGATGAACAGGTCGTGCGACGCCATCTTCGTGTAGTAATCGGCGACGGCGGCCAGCTCGTCGTCGTTGCGCGGCTCGCGCGGCGGCGTGGCGAGCTTCGCCGGGAAGTCCGGACGATAGCGTCGCGCCACGTCGAGAAACAGCGCTTCCTCGAATTGTCCGTTCCATTCGCGCGGCGCGCCGATGGGCAAGGTCATAGGGTTCTTTCTCTCAGGATCATGAATGAAGCGAGCAGACGCTTGTGGCGTCGCTCAGGTACGCCGGGTCACGCGTCGGACCAGGCGGTCGCCCGTGATTTGCACGGCCGAGACGAGTGCGATCAGGATCACGATCACGGTCGCCATGACGGTGGTGTCGAAACGCTGGTAGCCGTAGCGGATCGCGAGATCGCCGAGGCCGCCCGCGCCGACGGCGCCCGCCATCGCGGTCGAGCCGATCAGCGCGACGACGGTAATGGTGAAGCCGCCGAGCATGCCCGGCAGCGCTTCGGGCAACAGCACGTGCCAGACGATGTGGCGTCGCTTCGCGCCCATCGCGAGCGCGGCCTCGATCAGCCCGCGGTCGACCTCGCGCAGGCTCACCTCGGCGATCCGCGCGAAGAACGGGATCGCGGCGATCGACAGCGGCACGACCGCCGCCCAGACGCCGATCGTCGTGCCGATCAGCACGCGCGTGAACGGCAGCAGCGCGACGAGCAGGATGATGAACGGCGTCGAGCGGAACACGTTGACGAGCGCACCGAGCACCGCGTTCACGCCGCGCCGTTCGTAGATGCCGCCGGGCGCGGTCGTCACGAGGATCACCGCGAGCGGGATGCCGATCAGCGCGGCAATCACGGCCGACGCGGCGACCATCGACAACGTGTCGCGGATCGCGTCGAGCAGTTCGGGCCACCAGAGGTCAAACATAGCCGAGCACCTCCGCGTGATTCGCGTGGCGGCGCGCACGTTCGAGCAGCGCCGCCACCGCACCGCCGCGGGCAAGCGGCTGGCCGGCGTCATCCACGCGCAGGGCTGCCGCGATCACGAGCCGCCCTTGCGCATGCCCCTGGATGCGCTCGATCCCGCCGTGCAGGAAACGCACCGAGCCACCCAGCGCCGCCGCGAGCGCGCCGACATCCGGCTCGCCGCCGCTCTCGCCCGTAA
>NZ_JAAGPB010000779.1:0-2410 GCF_017104585.1 Burkholderia sp. Ac-20392 | reverse complement strand
TCGTCCGCGCCGCGCGCATGCAGCGCCAGCGCGATACCGGGCGTCGCGAGCCGCCGCGCGAGCGCCGCGCCGATCCCGGAACTCGCGCCGGTAATCAGCGCGATCCGCGCGATGTGCGCGGCGCGTTGGTTCACGCGGCGACCTTGTCGCTGTCGTTCACGCGCTCGACGTTGATCGTGCCGACGTGGAACGCGGCCAGCGACTCGCGGTGCGCGATGCTGACGATCGCGGCCTTCGGCAGCCGTTCGGCGAACAGGTGGTACAGGCGTGCTTCGTTGTCGGCGTCGAGCGCGCTGGTCGCTTCGTCGAGGAACAGGAAGTCGGGCTTGTGCAGCAGCACGCGCGCGCCGGCCAGGCGCTGCTGTTCGCCCGGCGACAGCACGCGGGTCCAGTGCGCGGTCTCGTCGAGGCGGTCGACGTAATCCTCGAGGCGGCAGGCGCGCAGCGCGTCGCGGCAGGCTTCGTCGCTGAACGCGTCGGGTGTCGCCGGATAGGTGAGCGCGGCCTTCAGCGTGCCGATCGGCAGATAGCTCGTCTGCGGCACGAACATCATCCGCGCGCCGACCGGCGCATCGATCGCACCGTCGCCGAACGGCCACAAGCCCGCGAGCGCACGCATGAACGTGCTCTTGCCGGAACCCGACTTGCCGATCACGAGCCAGCGCGAGCCGGGCTCGATCGTGACGCTGCCGATGTTCGCGAGCGCGTTGCCGTTCGGCAGCGCGAGCTTGAGCGACGACGTCGACAGCTTCGCGTCGTCGACATAGTGCAGGTTGATGCCGCCGTGTTCGGTCGCGGGCGACAGGCTTTCCTTCAGGTGCGACGTGCCCATCACGCGCTTGAATTCGCGCAGACGGTTGACGGTGGCGCGCCATTCGACGAGGGTCGAGTAACTGTTGATGAACCACGAGAACGAATCGCTGACGGTGCCGAACGCGGACGAGATCTGCATCAGCACGCCGAACGAGAACGCGCCCGCGAAATAGCGCGGCGCGGCGACGACGAGCGGGAAGATGATCGCGATCTGCCCGTAGAAGCTCAGCACGAACGTGAGCCGCTTCGTGTACTTCATCACGCGCCACCAGTTGTCGCGGATGCGCATGAAGAGGTTCTGCGCGTTTCCGGTCTCGGTCTTCTCGCCGTCGTAGAACGCGATCTGCTCGGCGTTCTCGCGCACGCGGATCAGCCCGAAGCGGAAGTCGGCCTCGACGCGCTGCTGCTGGTAGTTGATCGACACGAGCGGATGGCCGACCTTCTGGATGATCAGCGAGCCGACCACCGCGTACAGCGCGGCCGCCCACACCATGTAGCCGGGGATCGCGATCGGCGTCGCGCCGAGCGAAACCGTCAGCGCGCCGGCGAGCGACCACAGGATCGTGATGAACGACACGAGTGTGACGACCGTCGACAGCAGGTCGAGCGACAGCGCGAGCGTGGTCGTCGCGAACGACTGGAGGTCGTCGGTGATCCGCTGGTCGGGGTTGTCGGCGAGGCGGTCACGCTCGATCCGGTAGAACGCGCGATCGCCGAGCCACTGGCCGAGAAAGCGGTCGGTGAGCCACTGGCGCCAGCGGAAGCCGAGCATCTGCCGCAGGTAGCGGCCGTACACGGCGAGGATGATGAAGGCGAACGCGAGCGCGGAGAACTGCATCAGCAGGTTCGGGAAGTCGTGGACGTCCTTCGACTGCAGCGCGTTGTAGAACTCCGCGTTCCACTTGTTCAGCCGGACGTTGATCCAGACCACGCAGAGGTTGATCGCGATGATCGTGACCAGCAGGCCCCATGCGATTTTCCATTCGGACGATACCCAGTAGGGCTTGATGAGGCTCCATGCGGATACCGGACGCTCGTCCTGCGACGCGTCGGAGGCGGAGCGGACGGGATCGATCGATTGGGTCATGTGCTTCCTGATGAGTAGCCGGCGCGCGGGCCGGGCGAAGCCGGGCGCGCGCCGCGATACGGCATGCCGGGACGCGGCGCCGACTGACGGCGGGCGTCCGGATGGTCGCCCGCGCGTCTTAAACGGCACTTAAGGCCGGCGGTGACGCGGCAACCGGTCGCTCGCGCGGCCGGCCTGCGGGCATTGTGCCAGAGCGGCGCGGCACGACGGCGAATTTGCCGCAAGGGGGACAGTTTGCGGCGCTTTCCGCTTTTATGGTCTAATGGCCGACGACGAAACAGGGGTGCTTCGTGGCGCGGCCGGCAGATGTTCCGGGCAGCGCGATGAGGCTGAGAAAAACCCTTTGCACCCGATCCGGGTAATACCGGCGAGGGAAGTTTCTGAACCCGCCGGGCCGCGCTGGCTGCCATCCCACATGGTCAGCGCCCTTGTTCCGCCCGGCCGGCCTTTGCTGCCGGTTTCGTCCTTTTGGGTACGCGCATTGCGCGTTACGGAAGGAATGATGACCGA
>NZ_JAAGPB010000778.1:0-237 GCF_017104585.1 Burkholderia sp. Ac-20392 | reverse complement strand
AAAAAAAAAAAATTATCCCGTCCTATGCTGCTTTGAGTTTGTAACTCCCCACTTCTATACCAGCTCTCTTCGTGCCATACACTTCTTGTCTTCTCCCCGTTTTGTTACGCACGCTCATCTATTTCGTGCACGTCCTCATCCGTCGTCACTTACTTCTAAACCTCCACCTGCTCTATCCTTATCTACTCATTTTGTCGCACAGACACTATAGTGCTTGTCATTCATCTCTCTATCGTT
>NZ_JAAGPB010000075.1:0-25768 GCF_017104585.1 Burkholderia sp. Ac-20392 | reverse complement strand
CCGCCGGGCGCCGTGTCGGGTCGAAACGCAGCCGCATCGTCATCGCCGGTCGCCGGCAGATCGAGCCGCACGGCCGTGATATCCGGCCAGTCGCCCGACGCAGCCGCGCCGCCATGCGCGTCGACATAAGACGGCGCCGCGACGCGCACGGATTCGTAGGCGGCCAGCGTGTGCAGCGCATGCGCACCTGTCACCGGCATGCCGTCGGTCAGGAACGCGACATCGATATCTTCCGATGTCAGGTCCACATGGGCGTCTGTCAGCGTCACGGTCGGCCGCACGTCCGGAAACCGGTTCACGAAGCGATCGAGCAATGCGCTCAACTGGCTGAGCCCGAACGCGACCGGCGCGGCAATGCGGAGTTCGCCTTCCGGCTTGCTGCCCATCGCAACGACACGACCATCGATCTCGTCGATCGCACCGAGAATCCGCTCGACGCGCGCGAGATACAGCTCACCGATTTCCGTCAGCGACTGGTGGCAGGTGCTGCGTTGCAGCAGGCGCGCGCCAAGGCGCGTCTCGAGCGCATCGACCAGCCGGCTCGCCATCGCCGTCGACACGCGCAGCCGCGTCGCCGCCCGGCGAAAGCCGCCTTCCCTTGCCACCGTCACGAATGCCCGAATCGATTGAAGTTGGTCCATTTGTCCGGAATCCCCTGCGCGGTCGACTGCCTTGACGCGCGCCCCGTCGCCGCATCGCGACCGGCATGTAGCAGCCCGGCCAATGCGGCGGCACCGACGCCGGCTACACCGGGTCGGTCGGCACGCTCGCGCCAGACGCGCGCCGGCATGCAACGGACGCAAGCCGGCCTCGGCCGGCCCGATGCATGAACATTCGAATAGCAGTCCTGAGTCTTTTCCAGTGGTTCGCAGCGACAACGCCGGCGGCATTCGCCGGCCATGCGGCAGTCATGCCTGCATCGCCCGAGTGCACTGGATCACGTTTGTTTCAGCAGGTGCAATGGTATGAAAACCGCCGGAAATTGGCTTGCCCGATCCTGCGATTGTTTTGCCTTAATTTCCGAATTTGTGCGCTGCACACCGCGCAGCGACGCGCGATGCGGTCGCCGGCCATGCAGATCCGGATGATCGGGCTAATTTCCCACAGGTTTAGGCAATCGCGTGCACGCGACTCGCCGTACGATGTGACCGCCGTGCCGGCCCCCTGCCGGGACACCAACACGAAATCACCGCCGCGCACCTTGCACTGATCACTCCGCCATCCGCTCACGCACTATGGAAATCGACGCCCGAACGCCGCCGCTACAGCGCATCACGCCCGATCACGCCCCCCAGTCTCCTGCCCGGTCGCCCACGGCCCGGCTCGCTGCGCTGATCGCCGCCTACGCACCGCACGACGGCACGTTCGATCTCCCGGTACGTGGCATGCGCATCGCGCGCGCTTCCGCGTCTCCGCCGCACTGGAACCATGGCGTGCTCCACGCGTGCCTGAGCATCGTCGGGCAAGGCGCGAAATCGACACAGGTCGGCGACGACACCTACGTGATCGACGAATCGCGGATGCTGGTGGCGACTGCCGACCTGCCCGTCACCGGTCGCGTGATGCGCGCGAGCCCGGCCGAGCCGTTCCTTTATGCGCAACTGGAACTCGACCCGGCGCGCATCGTGGCACTCACGCCGCGCGTATTTCCGCTCGGGCTGCCGAAGGCGGTCGACTGCGGCGCACTCGATACGCACGATGCACAGCCTGAAATCGTCGACGCCGTCGTGCGCCTGATGCAACTGATCGCGCAACCCGACGACATCGACCTGCTCGCGCCGCTGATCGTCGACGAAATCCTCATTCGGCTGCTGCGCGGCCCGTCGGGTGCGCGCGTCGCACAGGTCGGCCTGGCCGATTCGACGACGCAACGCATCTCGCGCGCCGTCGCCTGGATTCGCGACCATTACCTCGATCCGATGACGGTCGAATCGCTCGCGCGGCAGGTGGACATGAGCCCGTCGACCTTCCATCACCACTTCCGTGCGGTCACGTCGATGAGCCCGTTGCAATGCCAGAAGGTGCTGCGGCTGCAGGAGGCGCGCCGCCTGATGTGCGTGTCGGCGATGGATGCGCGGCAAGCGTGCCGCAGTGTCGGCTACGTGAGCGCGTCGCAGTTCAGCCGCGAATACGCGCGCCTGTTCGGCGATGCGCCGGGCCGCGATGTGCTGAAGCTGCGCGACGAAGCGGTGCCGCTATCACGCGTCGCGCCGTAAGCCGGCGCCTCACGCGCGCGGCGCACGCGAACGCGCGCCGCGCTTCGTCCCGCCGGCATGCGCACGCTCGGCCTGCACGGCTTCATCGATGCAGCGCACGAAGTACTCGGCCGACGCCGTGAGCACCGCACTGTCGCGGAACAGCAGATAGAGATTGCGCGCGGGCGGCTGCCCGACGAGATCGAGCGTCTTCAGCGTATCGGAGGCATCTTCCCCACGCAGTGCGAGCTGCGTCCACGCCGTCACCACGTCACTGTTGACGGCCAGTGCGTAGAACAGCGTCTGCGACGCGCAGCGTGTCACGCGGCGCGGCACCGGCAGGCCGGCCTGCGCGAACAGCTCCGCAAGAAACGCGCGGAATTCGGTGGATGGCCCCGTATGCAGCCACTCCGCGTCCTGCAGGTCGGCCAGCGAGGTCGCGCCGGCGAGCTTGCCCTTGCGGCTCACCGCGAACCACATCGGAAACGAGTCGAGATGCTCGCAGCGCACGGACGTGAAGTCCTGCGCATCCGCGCCCGCACCCAGCGCGAAATCGAGTGCACCGTTCTTCAACTGCTCGACCAGCTGCGACGGGCTGCCCTCGACGAATTCGAGCTGGACGTCGGGCATCGCTCGGCGAAAGCGGTTGTACGCGGCGGGCAGCACCGTGATGCCCGCCAGCGGCGTCATCCCGATCGCGAGCCGGCCTTGCCGGTTCTCGCGCAACTGCGCCATTTCCTCCTCGGTGCGCGCAACCTCGTTGACGACCAGTTCGGCCCGCCGCAGCATCGCGCGCCCCGCATCGGTCAGCGTCACGCCCGACGAACTGCGTGCGACCAGCATCAGCCCGAGTTCGTCCTCGAGATCGCGCAGCGAGCGCGTGACGGCAGGTTGCGTGAGATGCAGGGTGCGCGCGGCTTCATGGATGCTGCCCGAGCGGGCAACGGCCACGAGCGCGCGGAGCTGGTGAAGTTTCATGCGACGAATGGACGAGGCAGACGAAAGGCATCAGGGGATAAACAAATGTTATCAGGATAAAAATTTGCGCGTATCGCGATGTTTTGCCGGGTCTTAACATGCGGCCAGCTCTCGCAGGATGCCTGACGATCCATGCGGCGCTCACGATACCGATACCCATGGAGACATCCCCGATGCAAGACGCCGCCACGCCGCTCGTCGACGCGCCGCCTGCCCCGCGCCGCCGCTCGGCGCAGACCCGGACGATCATCGCCACCTCGGCCGGCAACGCGCTCGAGATGTTCGACTTCACCGTGTTCAGCTACTTCGCCGCGCTGATCGGCAAGACGTTCTTTCCGGTCGATTCGGGCGCCGGGCCGCTGCTGCTCGCGATGGCGACGTTCGGCGTCGGCTTCGTGATGCGTCCGCTCGGTGGCGTGCTGATCGGCAACTACGCCGATCGCGCAGGCCGGCGCGCGGCGCTGACGCTGACGATCCAGCTGATGATCGCGGGCACCGCGCTGATCGCGCTGACGCCGTCCTATGCGCGCATCGGTGTCGTCGCACCGGTGCTGGTCGTGATCGGCCGGCTGCTGCAGGGCCTGTCGGCCGGCGGCGAAATCGGGGCATCGACCACCTTCCTGATGGAATCGGGCCCGCTGTCCGGCCGAGGCTTCATGGTGAGCTGGCAAATGATCAGCCAGGGCGTCGCTGCGCTGCTCGGCGCGCTCAGCGGTGCGCTGCTCTCGGCTGTGCTATCGGCGGACGCGCTCGAAAGCTGGGGCTGGCGCGTGCCGTTCCTGCTCGGCCTGCTGCTCGGCCCGGTCGGCTTCTACATCCGCCGGCATCTCGACGAAACGCATGTGCCGACGCACGACGCCGGCGGCAGCGCGGTGCGCGAGGTGTTCACGCACTACCTCGGCCGCGTCGTGCTCGGCACGCTGATGATCATCGGCGGCACGTCGACGCTCTACATCTTCGTGTTCTACATGCCCGCCTATGCGGTACGCACGCTTCACCTGCCGATGGCGACGTCGCTGCTCGCCGGCTGCGCGTCGGGGCTGGCAATGATCGTCGCCGCGCTCGTGTCGGGGCTGTGGATCATCGATCGCCTGCCGCGCCGCAAGCCGATGATCGCCGTCACGTGGCTGCTGTCGCTCGCGTGCGTGTATCCCGCCTTCCGGCTGCTGATCGCCGCGCCGTCGGTGGGGCGGATGGTCGCGATCGTCACCGTCGTAATGGCCTTCGCCACCGCAGGCAGTTCCGCGTTCCTGCTGCTGATCATGGAGGCGTTCCCGCCGCGCGTGCGCGCCACCGCGCTCGCGACGATCTACAGCTTCGGCGTGACGATCTTCGGCGGCTTCGCGCAGTTCAACGTCACGTGGCTGCTGCATCGCACCGGCGACCCGATGTCGCCCGCGTGGTACGTGCTCGCGTGCGGCGCCGTCAGCATGATCGCGCTGTGGCGCTTCCGCGAACGCCCGGCCGACTCGCATCACGACGGCCGCTGAACGGCGCGCCGCTTCATTCACGGCGACGCCCGACACCGGCCACGCCACTCTCCGTCAGACAACAGAATCCGCGACGTCGACGCGTACGCGGGCGGGCCCTTGCACGCCTGCGATTCGCGCGCCGACGATCGCGACACCACGAGACAAACGTGCGCAATTCAACCCTGATGGCCGCGTGCTGCGCGGCAACCTGCATGTGGGCCGCGCCGGCCCGCGCCAACGTACAGATCTACGGCGCGCTCGACAGCTTCCTGCAATACGCGCGCATCGGCAGCCAGACGAGCGTCGGCCTGATGAGCGGCGGTGCATCGACGTCGCGCTTCGGCTTCATCGGCAGCGAGGATCTCGGCGGCGGCCTGCGCGCGAGCTTCCGCCTCGAAAGCGGCTTCGACCTGATGTCCGGGCGCCCGCAGAGCGCGGCATCGTTCTACAACCGCGAAGCCAACGTCGCGATCGGCTCCGCGGACTGGGGGACGATCAAGCTCGGCAAGCAGTATCCGGCGATCGTGCCGGAAGCGGCCGATCCGTTCTATCTCGTCGGCCAGTTGTCGCCGTTCGCGAGCACCGCGCTGATCGGCAGCGATCTCGGGCGCGGTGCCGCGTCGCTGCCCGGGCGCATCGAGAACGCGATCAGCTACAAGACGCCGACCTACGGCGGGCTCGACATCACCGTGCTCTACGCGTTCCGCAACGCGGCGGGCGCGAGCCCGATCGCCAGCAACGCGGGTGTCGTCGCCAATTTCGCGCGCGGCCCGGTGATGCTGAGCGGTGCGTACAACGCGATGTGGGCGGCGACGTCGTCGACACCGGGCGGCGCCCCCGATGGCCCGCGCACCGATTCGGTGATGGCCAGCGCGTCGTATGCGTTCGGACCGACGCTCGCGTCGTTCGCGTACACGCTGATGCGCCCCACCGCGCCCGGCACGCTCGTCGCGCAGGTCTATTCGCTGGGTGCGATCTGGCAGCGCGGCCCGCACGCGATCCGCGCCGACCTCGCGTATCGCACGATCGCAGGCCAGGCGAGCCATGCGCTCGGCGCGCTGCTCGGCTACGACTACCAGTTCTCGAAACTCACCGGTGTGTACGTACGCATCGGCGGCTTCAGCAACACCGGACAGTCGGCGCTGTCGTTCGGCTCCGCACCGATGTCCACCCCCGGCATGAGCAGCACCGTCTTCGCCCTTGGCCTCCGGCAGAAATTCTGACCGCGCCAGTCTCTTCACAGGAGCAATTCATGACTTCACTCGCCCTCGATTTCATCGACAGCCAGCGTGCGCCATTCACCGAGCTGTCCGACCGGATCTGGAACCTCGCCGAGTTGCGCTACGAGGAATTCGCGTCGACCGACCTGCACATCCGGATGCTGGAGGAAGCCGGCTTCCGCGTGACGCGCGGCGTGGCCGACATTCCGACCGCGTTCGTCGCCGAAGCCGGCGACGGCGGCCCCGTGATCGGCATCCTCGGCGAATACGATGCGTTGTCCGGACTCAGCCAGGAAGCCGGCGCACTCACCTGCCAGCCGTCGGGCGAGATCTCGAACGGCAATGGCCACGGCTGCGGCCACCACTTGCTCGGCACGGCCGCACATCTCGCCGCGGCAGCGGTGAAGGCGCATCTCGAACGCACGGGCCAGCCCGGCACCGTGCGCTTCTACGGCTGCCCGGCCGAGGAAGGCGGTTCCGGCAAGACGTTCATGGCGCGCGCCGGCGTGTTCGACGATCTCGACGCCGCACTGTCGTGGCACCCGCACGTGTACACGGGCATCTTTCCGGCCGGTTCGCTCGCGAACATCCAGGCGTACTTCCGCTTCACGGGCAAGGCGTCGCACGCGGCCGCATCGCCGCACCTCGGCCGCAGCGCACTGGATGCCGTCGAGCTGATGAACGTGGGCGTCAACTACCTGCGCGAACACATGCTGCCCGAAGCGCGCGTGCACTATGCAGTGACGAACACGGGCGGCCTGTCGCCGAACGTCGTGCAGGCCAATGCGGAAGTGCTGTACCTCGTGCGCGCGGCCCGCAACGATCAGGCGGCCGAGCTGTTCGAGCGCGTGAAGAACGTCGCGCGCGGTGCGGCGATGATGACCGATTGCCGGCTCGAGATCGTGTTCGACAAGGCCTGCTCGAACCTGCTGGAAAACGCGGTGCTGAACCAGGTCATGTACCGGCATCTGCAGTCGATCGGCACCGCCGGCTTCGACGCCGACGACGCAGCGCTCGCCGATGCGTATCAGCGCCAGACGCTCACTACGCAGGATATCGAAACGTCGTCGCGGTCGCTGAACCAGGCGTGGCGCAATCCGAAAGCGTTGTTCGACGGGATCGATCCGTACGAGCCGGGCAAGGGCCGCCCGATCTGCGGCTCGACCGACGTCGGCGACGTGAGCTGGGTCACGCCGACCGCGCAATGCCATACGAGCTGCTACGCCTTCGGCACGCCACCGCACTCGTGGCAGTGGGTTGCGCAAGGCAAAACGCCGCTCGCGCACAAGGGCATGCTGCTTGCAGCGAAGACGATGGCTGCGACCGCGATCGACCTGCTCGGCGCGCCGGACACGCTCGCGCAGGCGAAGGCCGAATTGCTCGAGCGGCGCGGCGGCCGGCCATACGTGTGCCCGATTCCGGACGATGTCGCACTGCCGTTCCGCCGTTGACCGGTCGCACCGTCAAGCGAGCGCGGGCGGTGCAGCCAGGCTGACGTCGACGCGCTTCGGCAGCACGCCGGCCTGGTAGAACACGTCGGCGATGCGTTGCTGATACGCGAGCGTGTCGCGCGTGACGGGCTCGACGCCGAAGCGCGCGCGGCGAAACGCGAGCGCCACCGCCGGCTCCGGAATCCCCCACAGCTTCGAGAACTCGGCCGCGCCCTGCGCGCGGTTCCCGTCGAGCCATCGCTGGACCGCCGTCAATTCCGACACGGCCACGTCCAGCACGTCGGCATTGCGCTGCGCATAGGTGCGCGACGCAAAGTAGTAGCCGCGATTCTCGACGAGTCCGGCGCCGTCCGCGACGATGCGCGCGCCGAACGCCTGCTGGACGACCGCGAGAAACGGATCCCAGATGATCCACGCATCGACCGAACGATTCTCGAACGCGGCGCGCGCATCGGACGGCGACAGCCAGACCGGCGAGATGTCGGCATAGTTGAGCTTGGCGGCCTGCAGCAGCCGGACCAGCAGGAAGTGCGTGTTCGATCCCTTCACCAGCGCGATGCGCTTGCCGCGCAGGTCTGCAAAGGTCTTGACCGGCGAATCCTTCGCGACCACCAACGCCTCGGCTGCTGGGCCGGCCGGCGTCTGCGCGTAATAGACGAGCGGCGCGCCGGCCGCAAGCGCGAAGATCGGCGGCGCCTCACCGACATCGCCGAAGTCGATCGATCCCGCGTTCAGCGCCTCGAGCTGCGGCGGCCCCGACGGAAACTCGGTCCACGTGACGGTCACGCCGAGTGTCGCGAGCTTGCTCTGCAGCGTACCGCGTGCCTTCAACAGGCTGAGCGGCCCTTTCTGATAGCCGATGCGCAACGTACGCGCGCCGGCCGTGCTCGCCAGCGCGAAGCCCGGATGCGCGGCGGCGCCCGCCGCGATGGCCAGGCCGGCATGCAGGAGCCGGCGGCGGGTTGTGGAGTGTTGGTCTGCCATGTCGTATCGGGTTCGATGAAGAGGATGCAGCTTTGCGCACGCATGCGATGAAGCCGGTCGATCCGATTCTAGGGGGTGGACGCCACGCACCGAACCAACGATGTTCGATATCGAAAGCAAGCGCTTTCATAAGGGCACGCCGGTTATCCAGACGTCATTGCCCGGGTCGGTCGTGAGGATGCAGTCGATATCCGCGTCAAATACAGGACTACAGATTATTTGCGCGACCGGTGCGCACCATCGTACTCAACGCCGACGGTGCGACCTCAGGACTTGCAGGAAGCGTGCAGCGCAGCCTCGTCGGTGGCCAGCATTTCGGGCACGCATTCGCGCAGGAAATCGACGAACGTACGGATCTTCGCATCGAGATACTGGCGCGATGCGTACAGCGTGTAGACCGTCAGCTTCTGCAACCGGTAGTCGGGCAGCACGCGCACCAGCGCGCCGCTCGCCAGCGCGGGCAATGCCGACGACATCGGCAGCGAACCGATGCCGAGGCCCGCGCGCAGTGCGGCGCCGAGCGCGTCGGCGATGTTCACCTGGAAATCCGGCGACGGCAGGTCGAACGTCTCGGGGCCATCCGGGCCGTCGAGATGCCAGCGGTCGCGCGGAAACACGGGCGTGACGATCTGCAGGCACGCATGGCCGTCGAGCTCGCGCACCGTGCGCGGCGTACCGCGCTCCTTCAGATACGCGGGCGACGCGCACAGCACGCTGTGCACCTCGCCGAGCCGCTGCGACACGAGCCCCGAATCGGGCAACTCCGTCGCGCTCAACTGCAGCGACACGTCGTAGCCTTCGTCGATGATGTCGGGCACGTGCTGCGACAGCGTCAGCTCGACCGCGACCGATGGATAGCGCTGCCGGTATCGCACGACCGCGGGCACCACGTAGGCCTGGCCGAAGCTCGTCGTCGCATGGACATGCAGCCGTCCTGACGGCTTTGCCTGTGCGTCGGCCGCCTCGGATTCCGCTTCTTCGATATAACCGAGGATGCGCTGGCAGCGGTCGAGATAGCGCTGCCCGGCGTCGGTCAGCGCAATGCGGCGCGTGCTGCGGTTGAGCAGGCGCGTGCGCAGATGCGTTTCGAGCTGCGCGACCGACCGCGATGCGTAGGCCGTCGTGATGTCCAGGCGCTGGGCCGCGCTCGTGAAGCTGCCCTCCTCCGCCACCCGGACGAAAATGCGCATCATCTGTAACGTGTCCATCGACCTGTCCCCGGGATTGAGATCACGTCGCGCCACCGCGCGGCCACGGTGCCGGCGGCACCGGCGCAGGCCGGTCTGGCGCGAATTGTGCGGAACAGTACAGCAGCGGTGCAGACGTGTCCAGTTCGCCGTAAGCGGCGTGATCCGGACGCCGAATCGTATCGCCGAGTCGCCGCACGCGCGACGTCCGGACCGAGCGGATACGCGACCGGTCGCGCCGGCACCCGAGCGGCATCGGATCGGCAAAAACTACCCGGCGACCACGGTGCCGCCCCACAACTCACGGCATGGTTGACGCATTACGCCCAGGCGGCCGCATCGAACGGATTGCGCAACACGATCGTGTCGTCGCGCTCCGCGCCGGTCGTGATCATCGAGACCGGTGCGCCCGCGACCGCTTCGACGCGCGCAATGAAATCCTGCGCGGCGCGCGGCAGGGCCGCACGTTCACGTACCCCCTTCACGGTGCCCTGCCAGCCGTCGAACCGCTCGTACACGGGCTTCGCGCGTGACTGCGCATCGAGGCTCGCCGGCAAGTGGTCGACCCGCACGCCATCGAGCTCATAGCCGACGCACAGCTCGATCGACTCGAAACCGTCGAGCACGTCGAGCTTGGTGAGCGCCAGCGAATCGATGCCCGAGATCCTGACGGCCTGTCGCAACTGCGCGGCATCGAGCCATCCGCAGCGGCGCGGCCGGCCGGTATTCACGCCGAACTCCTGCCCGCGTGCGCGCAGCGTTTCGCCGGTCGCGTCGGACAGCTCGGTGAGGAACGGGCCGCCGCCGACCCGAGTCGCATACGCCTTGGTGACGCCCAGTACGTGGCCGAGCTTCGACGCGCCCAGCCCGGTGCCGGCCGCCGCTGCCGATGCAACGGTGCCGGACGACGTCACGAACGGGTACGTGCCCCAGTCGATGTCCAGCATCACGGCTTGGGACCCTTCGAACAGGATGCGCTCGCCGCGGTCGGTCGCGTCGTTGAGATCGGCCCAGACGGGGCGTACGAACGGCAGGATCCGCGGCGCAAGGTCGACCAGCGTCGCCAGCATCGCGTCGCGGGAATACTCGTCGAGCCCCAGGCCGCGGAACCACGCGTTGTGATGGTCGACGAGCACATCCAGTTTGGCGGCGAGCCGGCCCGGTTCCGCGAGATCGCCGACGCGCAGACCGCGACGCCCGACCTTGTCCTCGTAGGCCGGCCCGATCCCGCGCAGCGTGGTGCCGATCGGCTCGCGGCGCAGGCGCTCCTGAGCCTGGTCGATCGCACGGTGGATCGGCAGCACCAGCGTCGCGTTCTCGGCGATCGACAGGTTGTCCGGCGTCACCGACAGCCCGAGCTCAGCCATCCGCCCGATTTCCGCGAGCAGCGCTTCCGGATCGAGCGCCACGCCGTTGCCGATCACGCCGCGCTTGCCGCGCACGACACCGCTCGGCAACAGCGCGAGCTTGTACGTCTTGCCGCCGACGACCAGCGTATGACCGGCGTTGTGGCCGCCGTTGTAGCGTGCAACGAGATCGGCCTGTGCCGCCAGCCAGTCCACGACGCGCCCCTTCCCTTCGTCGCCCCATTGGGCGCCCACGACCACCACGTTCGGCATGCTCCGCACTCCATGTGAGAAATTCAGACAGTCATTCGGCCGAGCCGGCCGTTTGTGTGCCATATTGGCGGAGCTTGAGCACCCGATCAAACGATTAAACCTGAACCATCGTGTGAGTAAATATCACACGAACGATACGATGGCCCGACGACTCCCTCCGCTGAATTCGCTGCGTGCGTTCGAAGCCGCCGCGCGCCTCGGCAGTTTCACGCTGGCCGCGGACGAACTATGCGTGACCCACGGCGCGATCAGCCGGCACGTGCAGCAGCTGGAGGCGTGGCTTGGGCGGCCGCTGTTCGAGCGCCATAACCGGCGAGTCGAGCTGACCGACTCGGGCCGCGCGTATCTCGCCGAGGTCGGCGCGTCGTTCGACCGGATCGCGCTCGCCACTGCGCAGCATTTCGGCCATGCGCAGCAGCGCGTGCTGCGCGTGAGCGCACCCGCAACGTTTTCGTTGCGCTGGCTGGTGCCGAAGCTGTCGTCGTTCCAGGTCGCCCATCCGGCCATCGAGGTGCGGCTGTCGACGTCGAACGAGCCGATCGACAAGCTGCGCGACAAGGTCGACCTGATCGTTCGCGGCGGCCCGCAGGCCATCGACGGTTACGTTGCCGAAGAATTCCTGTCCGAAGTCCGGCTGCCGGTGTGTGCACCGAAGCTGCTGGACGGGCGGCCGTTGCATACGCCCGCCGATCTCGCCGGCTTCACGCTGCTGCACGCGGCCACCTATCCCGGCATGTGGCCGGAATGGCTCGCGGCAGCCGGACAGCCGAATCTCGTGCCGCGTCACTCGCTCACGCTCGAGCATTTCTACCTGACGCTGCAAGGCGCGCTCGACGGGCTCGGCGTCGCGATGGGGCCGATCGCGCTCGTCGCAGACGACATTGCCGAAGGTCGGCTCGTGCAGCCGTTCAGCGAACCGGCGTTGCCGCCGTGGCGCTACTTCACGTACGTGGCTTCGGCACGCGCGAACGACGAAGCGGTGCGAGCGTTCAAGGACTGGCTGAAGATGACGGGAAATGCGGCTGCGCCGGGCGGGCGGAACTGACTGCGTCAGTGTGCGGGGGGACACACGCCAAAACATACAGGAATGCGAATCAAATAGCGCAGGCGTATGGATTGCGCTTACGTTCGTCGATACCGGGAGTGTTGCTTTCGATGTGCGCCGTGTGACCACGACGCACGCGGCAAGCCGCGGATCGAACCGTGGCTTGCCGCCGGACGACGCTTACTGACCAGCGCCGGCAGCTTTCTTCTGCGCGTTCTGCAGGTTCTGCGGATAGTTCGGATCATTGGCCGCCGGCTTGTAACCGGCATCTTCGAGTTTCTTCAGCTCGGCGGTGTTCTTCGCACGTGCAGCCTTGTGCTCTGCCTTGCGTTGAGCCCTGGCCGCCTTGCGTGCCTGGCTCTTTGCTGCCTTCGCGTCCTGTGCCGCGGGCGCGCTGGCGTCGGTCTGCGCAAACGCAGGAACTGCCGAGCCGAACAGGAACGCGGCTGCAGTAGCAGCCAGCGTGAGTTTTCTGATCTGGATTCGCATCGCTGAACTCTCTTTTCTGGTTTATCACGGATTGAAAGACCATCGAGATACCGCCCCTGCCCCGATCGGCTGTCATGCCGCGTTCGGGACCTGTGCATCATAACCGCGCCGCGAAAAATGTGGCGTCAACGTGCGAGCGGAATTGGGGATACACGTATGGGAGAAAACGTGGATGCCGCTCGACGGTCACAGGCAGGACGAACTGTGCAGCGCGTGTGGACGCGCGTGACGATCGCGCTGTGGTGGCTTAAAGGGACGGTCGGTGTATCCGCGCTTCTGTGATGAGGATGGGACATGTACCCGCCGTGCAACCCACGACTGTTTCATAGGTGGAGTTACCGGCACGCTCACGCTTGATGTGACTGTTATCGGATCAATCACGATCACAGCATCAGCAGTCGATCTGTGTGTCGCGTTGCCAGTCGACGCGGTTCAAGCGACGGTTCCTCCCATAAACGACCACGATTCGGTTTTTCGGTGAGCAAGGTATGCGCGATTGCATCCCCGCAGCGCACGGCACTCGCTCCGGCAACCAATCGCGGCACTGTGATGCCGGACGTTACCTGAGCCGGTAATACACGTTGCCACGGGGTCCAGTGGTCCTGTTGTCCCGTGGTCGGTATGACGAAAGGTGCGGACACGTTGCGTGCGGTGAAGACATCCGCGGGAATCCCTTCACGGCTACGCCGACGGTGCCGCACCGATGTCACCACGCTCGTCTGGGGATCGTGGCACGTAGGGTTGTGATGTCGCGGCAGCGCTTGTGATCCGTCCGATTCTGCTCAGGAACACATCGCCCCACGTGCGCGAATCACAGGTTTTTCATTCTGCGGTTTTGATCGTCCGGAATCCAGGCGGGTGTCGATCCCCGCACAGCATGTCGATTCCTGTGGCCGCGCCTGGCTGGTGAGCTTTTACGGGATTCCGAACCGTCGGAAGGTGAGAATGTTCGGGATCACCGCTCGAGTTCGGTTGCGGTGAGCTTCATGGCCGCAGGCATCTTCACGTTGGTTCACGACGTGCACTAGATCGACCCAGGGCCGGCGACGTGTGCGACAGCATGGACCCTCCCAGGTCATCTGCGGAAACCGTTCCCGGGCCTCTTCTGGTGACCTGTGGGCACAGCATTGAACTTCGGTTGGTGGCTCCAAAGGTAGAAAGTTGGAAGACGACAGAAGCCGCAAACCGGATCGCGTCTATTCGTCTGTACACAGCCCACGGGCTAAATTTGACGAGAGGCGGGGGCGGGCAATCGGAAAAACTTGTCGATGGACAAGTAAGCACGAGTGCAAAAAACCCTTCGCCTGCCATCCCGGATGATTTCAAACTGCTGTGCACGAAACCAAAGAGATTCGTGTTTCCGGATCGGTGGTTTGCTTTGCTGGTCGATAGCAAGCGCCGGCGAGGTCTCGGAGCCGGTTTTTCGATCCCATAAATGGGAACCTGTGCCTGGAAACGGGTCTTTCTTCCCGTTTTTCTCCCATAGGTGTCTACGTTTCGGTCGATGTGAGTGTGTACTCACCTCTTCTGGAAGCCTTGTCGGGCCTGGAGCCCCTGTAAAACGGGGAGCCAAGTCATTGTTTCCAGGCTTGAATCGCCGGTTTGAGATGCCTGCAACACCATAGACGGCTCCCATTGGTAGCGGTTTATGGGGTTCGTCTTTCTGTGGAAGCGCACGTGTGTTTACATCTTTTGTTAACAACGTTTACTTCTTTAACTACTTTTAGACGGCTCACAGCCTTATCTGACAAGGGTTTGATGGGTGTTCGGTACCCATTTATGGGAGCACAGGTGTAAGGGCTTGGGGGTTAAGGTCTGTGGATTTGGGATTTGGGGTACCGCGTTGTGGGGAATCGGGGTTGTGGATATGGGGCAAGCGTACCCGGTTATGGGAAATCGGCCTGGAAACGCGTTGGGTAGTCATCTATGGGAACGTTCGTAGGTAGCCTTTTATGGGGCGCTCTTTTGGATTCGTGAGAGCCGGGTCGCACAGTGATTTTTCTCTGGTAGCCGGTTATGGGGCGCCTCAAAGGTACCCGGTTATGGGCTGCATTTGAGGTGGCTCGACAGCATTTCTCCAGGATTTCTTGTGACTGGTTCCCATGGACAGGATCGAGGGCACCGACAGGTAACCTCCTATGGGGAAAACAACAGGTTGCCGTTTATGGGGGCGATGTCGGCCTTCAGGGCTAAAATCCGCGGAGCCAACGTAGCCGAAGCCGGTCGAAAGGTAGCCTCCTGTGGGAATCGGTGAAGGTAGCAAGTTATGGGAAGAAAACCGGTCTGTGCTGCAGAGCACCACGAATTCACCTAACGATCTCGATTCTGCGCGTTTGCTTCCCATGGATGGTTACCTTGCCAAGGGCAATTCTCATGCCGGGTTTCCGTGTCCGGGTATGAAAGGTAGCGGCTTGTGGGAAGCATTTTTGTCGAAAGGTAGATGGATATGGGGTTCCGCACAGATCGTCTGATTGAAAATTTCCCTTTCGTATCTGGAACTTAGCAGCGATAGTGCAAGTAAAGCCGGAACAGGGGCGTTGCTCGTCGACGCGAAAAGGTATAAAGTCCGCTCTCAACAAGGTGACCTTATCCGGACATTACGATGCCGCGCAAGCCCGCAAGCAAAGGCTCAGACAAACAGGTTTCGCTGTTTCAGACACCCGAGCCTCCCGACTTGCTGCGCAAGGCGGTCCAGGCGATTCATATCGCGCCCAAGTCCGGAAAGATCGGTCTGCAGCAGCGCAAGATGTTCAGCTCGCTGATCAAGAACGCGCTTCGACAGGAGGCGTTCGAGCCAGGCCGGACGAGCTTCTCGATCTCGCTTGCGTCGCTTTCGCACGAGAGCGGGTTGAACAGCAACAACACGAAGTACGTAAAGGACACGGTCAACTCGCTGATCAGTACCGTCGTCAACTGGGACTACCTGGCCGCGGACCGGTCGACAGTCTGGAAAGCGTCGGGCCTGCTCGCCGGCGCGGAGCTCGAGCAATCGGTGCTGAAGTACAGCTTCTCCGACCAGATTCGCAGCGAATTGCTCAACCCCGAGATCTACGCGCTGATCGATATGCGGATCGCCCGCGAGTTCCGGCGATCGCACTCGCTCGCGTTGTGGGAAAACACGGTGCGCTACGAGGGGATCGGCATCACCGCGAAGATCCCGCTGCCGAAATTTCGTGACCTGATTCTCGGCCAGGACAAGGCGTCGCAGTCGTACAAGGAATACAAGCTGTTCAAGAGCAAGGTCCTGGTGCCGTGCATTCAGGAGGTGAACGAAGTTTCGGATCACACGCTCGAGTTGATCGAACACAAGTCCGGCCGGAGCGTGGAGGCCGTTCAGTTCAAGGTGACGCGCAAGCAGAGCACCGATACGGTGGAGGACGGCGACGTCAAGAACGAAGCGCTGGTCGAAGAGGTTGCCAAGTTCGGCATCCCGCGTTCGGAAGCGCGCCGGCTGATCACGCAATATGGCGTGCAGCGCATCAAGGCGGCGATTGCCTATACGCTCAATCGGACTACGAAGAAGAATGCGGCCCCGGTCGACAACGTGGCCGCATATTTCCGCAAGGCGCTGACGCACGGCTACACGCTGTCCGACGGGCAAGGAACGGAGGCGGCCGCTCCGGCGAAGGAATCCGCGCAGAGCAAGCAGGAACAGATTCGCGACAAATATCTGGCGGCAAAGGTCGAAGAAGCCGGCGCGTATTTCCGCGAACTGGAGATCGACGACCAGACCAAGCTGATCGAGCGTTACAACGAAACGGTGGCAGGCTCGAAGGATCTGACACTGTCGCCGAAGAAGAAGGCGAGCAAGCTCGCGCAGACCAGCTTCTTCCGTTGGCTCGCGCTGGATACGTGGGGCGAACCGACCTCGGACGATTTGCTGGAATTCCTGCTGAAAAGCAGTCTCGCAGGCAACTGAACAAGGCCTCGCAGCCGGGTGTGCGTCGCGCGCCGGACATCGCTGTCCGGCTTCGCGAGGCATCGCGGATGCGAGGCCTTCTGCTTTTCGCGCGTTAGTTACTGTGGCGTGGCCGTTGCCAGTTCGGCAACGTACGCGTCGATGACGGTCTTGAGCTTGTCGGCAAGCGCTTCCTGGTGCGATGCGTCGACGCCCTTGAGCTGCAAATCCAGACGTCCGTCCGGATAGGTTTTCAACTGGCCGATCGCGCGCGATTCGAGCGCGAAGTCGTGGCGAACGCTGTAACGCGTACGTCCCGCTTTTTTGCTGCCGTCGCTTTGCGCACGCAGGAAATTCTCCAGATCACGAACCGATTTCTTCCGGTCGATCACGGCCGTCAATAGCCGGTCGGCCGTCGGCTCGCCCAGGCGTTCGAAGATCAGCTTCAGGAAGTACGCCGCCTGCAGGCCGACCACGTCGTTCGCGCTCGCCATCCGCTCCAGCAGTGTGTTCGGGAGTGCGTTGAGCGACAGCGTCTTGCTGATCGATGCCTTGTCCTTGCCGATCTTTTCCGCCAGCGTGTTCTGGTCGGAAAAGACCTTCTCGTCGAGGAGACGCTTCCACGCGACGGCATCGTCGAAGATCGTCTGGCGTTCGTGGTCGTGGTTCGCGCGATACGCGATCGTGTAGAGCTGTTCCGGCGTGTGATCCGTGCGGAACGTGGCGTTGATGGTTTCATCGCCGTTGATGCTCGTCGCGCGAAGCCGGCGTTGCCCGTCGATCACCACGAGCTTGCCGGGAAACTCCGGGAGCCGCGTAACCTTGATCGGCTCGATCTGCCCTTCCCGTTTCAGCGTCAGGGCGAGCTCGTGCAGGCTCGACTCCGAGTAAAACACGCGCGGGTTGAACGGGTTCGGAATGCAATCCTTGACCGATACCTTCTGAGGCGCGCCAAGATCCGGCGCCCCGGCGGGCGTGGCTTCGGCCGGGGCGCTGGCTGCTGCCGTTTCACCGACGACATTCGGTGCGGCCGCCGGTTCGGGCAGCCGCGTTTCGAGTGCCGCATTCTCCTGAGCGAGCCCGCGCAGCAGACCGGCTGCGAGATGCAGGTTGCCGGTCGGCTTCTTGTCTTTCGATGTGTCCTTAGCCATGGGCGGCTCCGGTAGCGCGCGTCGACGCGATGTATTGGGCCATTTCCGTGACCAGCTTTTCGATTTCCGCACGGGCTTCTTTCAGGCCCTTCAGATATCGATTGTGGTGATGGATCGTGGTGCCGAGCGCAAACGTCTGACGGTAGACCTCGCGCTGCGCGATCTGGCTGTCGAGCAGATGCTCCCCTATTTCTTCAGCTCTTAGAATTTTTAAAATTTCTTCACGCATTTTAGTTTTTCCATTAACGCTATTCAGCATTAATGCGGAAGAAAGATTCGGGTTACGGACAGACCGCATCGACTCGATCATGCGGATCATCGCAACGGTGCTGTAGAGATCGGCTGGCGACGGCGACAGCGGCACGAGACAGAAGTCGGCGACCTCGAGTACGGAGGCAATGCGCGGGTCTTCGAGGTTGCCAGGACAGTCGACAACGATCACGTCGAAGTTCGCGTCCTGTTTTTTGATCTCGCCGCCGATGCCGCGACCGGCAGGGGCCAGAGAAAGAACCGTCATCGGCAGCGTGTTCTCGCCGCTGGTCACCCACCGGACGGACGTGCCTTGAGGGTCGGCATCGATCAGGGCGACCTTGTTGCCGCCGGCTTCGAATGCAGCGGCGATATTGACGGAGATGGTTGTCTTTCCAGTCCCACCTTTTTGATTGCTGACGGCGATCTTGAAAGCCATTAAATTCCTCCACGGAGTTTTGCGTAATATATGCAGTTATTATCAAAATGTCCAGAAAAGCCTTCGACACGATGTATGTCTTGGAGATCAATGTGGTTGTCACGTGACAAGTGGGCCGAATGGCCAACGAATCAGTCACGATTTGTGATCGAGTAAAAATAAAATTGACGATCACGATTGAAAAGTACGTACCAAGATGGAGCGGAAATTCGACGAATTTCAAAGTCGATAGCAGTGTTAGCGAATGGAGATGGACTGCTTGATCTCGCAATGTTCCTGATGGAACTCGTCACAGGCCGAGGTAGTTAATTCCACGTGCGTCGCCGGAAAGCCTGGTTGTCACGTGACAAGTGGCAGGGATTTGCTCCTCCTCAACGTAATCCGGAGCAAGGAGATCTCAGATTCGATTGTGCTTCTGGTTATGACGGGATCATTTCGAGGCCCGAATTCTGGTCTTTGGATCGGCGCGACGACCTCTCGAGCAGTGAGTTGTCACGTGACAATCGAATCAGAGCGGCTGGCAACGTCCGTTCGGAATCGTTTCTCAGGAGGGGTTGTGATCCGACTCCATAGAACGTGAGTAAGTTGATCGAGAAGAGAAGATTCGTCACCGCTGGCTCGTCACGAAAAGCGATTCCCTGGGCGAATTGCCAGGGGAGTTGTCACGTGACAACTGGAGTGTTGTGTCGTGTCTTGCGTGTCGAAGTGGCGCGTTGCAGCGCATACGGGGCGGGAGACATCTTTATCGAAGAGTCTGGATCATCAGTGGTCTGCAGATCCTGGGGGCCTCGTCGCTGACCATTCGCATTCACGTGCCAGTGGAAAGGTGCCGCTCGGCTTGCTGGATCGCGCCCACAAATGGGCATCACGGATGCCTTTGATGTGACCCCATTTATGTGGAGCGTTCGAATCTACTTCATCGCATTCTTTGGTCGGCAGGGGAGGGTATAGGCTTTGTCACACGCACCCTTGAGTTACGACCAGTACACCGTGAGCTTCCGCTCGACAACTGGGCATGCGAGGCTCCGATTTGCGACAAATTTCTCTGTTGAAGGCCATGTGGCAACTCAAACGGGCCGGATCGTGAAACATTTCCAAGAAATGCGGTGTTCGTGGAAATCCTTATCCGGCAATGGGTTGCGCTATATTCTTCATGTTGTTTCACGCAAAATCGACGAGATTACCCCTGTAAATAGGGGCGTATGATCATTTCGCGTCTGGCACTCCGAAGGCCGGGCAAATATGCCTCGATTTGTGTGTATCGATACGTAATGTGTAGTATTTGAAATGTTTCGATAGATCTGGAGCCGTAGGTAAATCGAGATGAGCCGAATCAAATACATCGCAGACACGCTGTTGAGCCTCTTATCAGACGTGCTGCGCCGATCTATCGGCCTGAGTTGTCACGTGACAACGCACAAGCTCGACGTACAAATCGTTGGATTGCACCGTGGCGCGAGACTCCTCGTACTGGAGAGTTAGAAACCGAGCGTCTGGAAGACAGTAGGACGACTTGGCCGAGGAGGGAGCAAAGTCCTCATCAGTCATGAGAACGGTTTGAGACGACTTGTCTCTGGCCGATGGATGCTCGTGAGCTCTGATGCAGGGTCGACACCGCGAGGCGCCCAGGCACCGCTCGATACTCAAATTGAAATTCGCAGACGGCTGCAGGGCAATCAATCAGAAGTGGGCAACAAGCGCGCATCCCGCTGCGCTCGCCTGGATCACCCGGATCGACCTTCCACGCGTGAAGGAGCGATCCAACCCTTCCGCGGATACCGCCCAACGCGGCATCCTGCCTCTCCGGTACCGTCCCAGGGCTCAATACGTCGCGGCGACAGACAGGACAACATCCGTTCCGCTCCGCAGGCTATCGATATCTCTCCGCGGAGAATTGCCGAACAACCGGCTGTATTCACGATTGAACTGAGTCGGGCTCGCATATCCGACCCTGAACGATGCCGACGCGGCGTCGAGCCGCTCGGACAGCATCAGTCGACGCGCTTCGTTGAGCCGTATCCATTTCTGGTACTGCAGCGGACTCATGCCGGTGAGCTGGCGGAAGTGGTGGTGGAAGGTCGAACTGCTCATTTGTACCTGCGCCGCCAGATCGTCGACCCGCAGCGACTCGTCGTAATGGGTCCGCAACCACTGGATCGCCCGCGACACGCGGTTGCCCTGACTGCCGGCAGACGCAATCTGACGCAGACGGGCGCCCTGGTCGCTCGTCAGCAGCCGGTAGTAGATTTCCCGCTCGACGTACGGTGCAAGAACTGCAATGGCGTTTGGGTCATCCAGCAACGCCAGCAACCGGTTCACCGCGTCGTAGAGCGGTTCGTTCATATCGCCGACGACGAGGCCGCGGCCTGCGGGAGCTTCCTCGTGATCCGGTGCGACCTGCACCATCAGTTCGGCCATCACGCGAAAATCAAGCTTGAGCCCGATGCCGAGAAACGGCCTTTCGCGGCTGGCCTCGATGACCTGCGTCGAACCGGGCAAGTCGAGCGACGTGATCAGAAAGCGATTGGCGTCGCAGAGATACACATCGCCGCTCTGAATGAGCCGCTTCGTGCCCTGGACGACGAGACCGAAGCTCGGCTCGACCAGGCAGTCCATCGGCTGCGTTGTCGCCTCCCTTCGATGGAGGCTCAGGTTCGGAATGGCCGTGGCGAGGTGGTCTGTGCTTTCCGTCCATCTCGCGACGCGCTCTGCAAGCGTCCGCCGCAGGTCGTTCTCTCGGCTATCGCTGGTCGATCGGCGGGCTGCTGGGTTGAATGCGGCGAAGGTGGCGTCGTCGACTGGTTGGCCGGGTGCGTATCGGACGGGTGCCGGATGCATGACTTCTCTACTCAGGTAAGCGGGTCTACAGACAGCCCGTCGACGTGCGGTTACGCCGGCAACGCGCCTGCCGGAGTCGCGGCATTGCCGCGCTCCGGGGAAAAAAGTGCAACGACAGGTGGATCTACTTCGTCGCCTGCGACGCGCAAAGCGACCAGCGACGCGATTTGGTGGCAACGGACGTGACGCGCTCGTCGACCGTGCGCCACCACCGTTCGCCGCGATGCGGCTCGTCGAGTGCGAGCCGTTCGCCCATTCTGGGCGTCGACAGTTCGACGCCTCGCACGATCGCCAGCGCCGTGACGCGCTCGAATGGTTCCTGCCAGCGATGCATCGCGAGATCGAACGTGCCGTTGTGGATCGGCACCAGCCAGCGGCCGCGCAAATCGATGTGCGCCTGGACGGTTTCTTCCGGCTGCATGTGTACGTACGGCCATTGCGCGTCGTATGCGCCTGTTTCGATCAGCGTGACATCGAACGGCCCGAGTCGCTCGCCGATCGTCCGGAAACCATCGAAGTAGCCGGTGTCGCCGCTGAAGAACACGCGCAAGTCGTCGTCGACGATGACCCAGGATGCCCACAGCGTGCTGTTGCCGTCGAACAGGCTGCGCCCGGAAAAGTGCTGGGCAGGTGTCGCGGTCAGCGTCAGGCCGGCCACGTCGACGCTCTGCCACCAGTCGAGCTGACGGACTTTCTTCGCGTCGATGCCCCATTCGATCAGGCGGTCGCCGACACCCAGCGTGGTCACGAACACACCGGTGGTTGCCGCGAGTGCGAGCACCGTGTCGCGGTCGAGATGATCGTAGTGATCGTGCGACAGGATCACGCCGCGCAGCGGCGGAAGATCTTCAAGCGCGATCGGCGGCGCATGGAAACGCTTCGGGCCGACGCGCCGAAACGGCGACGCGCGCTCGGCGAACACGGGATCGGTCAGCCAGAATTCACCGCGCAGCTTGAGCAGCAGCGTCGAATGGCCAAGCCGGTACAGGCTGCGATCGGGGGCCGCGTCGAGTTCCGCGCGCGTCAGCGAATCGACGGGCAGTACACCCGCAGGCACGGTATGGCGCGGCTTGTTGAACAGCATGTTCCAGGCGATCCTGAGCGTCTTGCCGAACCCCTCGACCGGACGGGGCGCGACATTGCTGAAGCGCTCGCCATTGTGCTGCGGCGAGCCGCCAGACAGCGTGCGGCCGCGTCGCGCGGCCGCAAAACCCAGAATGCGATGAATCAAAACGAGAGGCGATGCCATGTCGGTTCGTCCGGAGGGTAAAGTACACTAAACAGTGTAGTTTATTTCTGGGATAAGTAAACTACCCGGTGTAAAATTTCTGAATGGATACCAGTACTCCCCCTCAGCGCCTGACCGATCGAAAGCGCGCGGCCATCGTTGACGCGGCCATCGAGGAATTTCTCGCGTCGGGTTACGACGCGACCAGCATGGACCGCATTGCCGCGCGTGCGGACGTGTCGAAGCGCACGGTCTATAACCACTTCCCGGGCAAGGAAACGTTGTTCGCCGCGATCCTGCAAAAATTGTGGGATGCGACCCAGACCGGCAGTTCGCCAACCTATCGCGCCGATGTGCCGCTGCGCGAGCAATTGCTCGCGTTGCTGGATCGCAAAATGCGCCTGCTCAGCGACGAGGCATTTCTTTCGCTCGCACGCGTCGCGATCGGTGCGGCCATTCATTCGCCGGAACGTGCGCGTGACATGGTCGAGCGCCTCGGCGAGCGCGAGGAAGACATGACGGTCTGGGTGCGGACCGCGGCGGCGGCTGGACGCCTGTCCGTCACCGATCCGGTGTTTGCCGCGCATCAGCTGCACGGTGTCGTGAAGGCATTCGCGTTCTGGCCGCAGATCACGATGGGCCAGCCGCCGCTCGCCGAACCGGAGCAACAAAAAGTCGCGGAATCCGCTGCCGACATGTTTCTCGCGTACTACGCGCGACCGGAACACACCGACGCATCGCGCGCCGTCACGGACTGATCGTGCACCCGGTCGAACTTGCGCGAATCGAGCCTAGCGCAACGCGCATGATCGTTGCGCGCTTCGCAACGACGAGCCGGCAAACCGCCAGATCCGCGGAAGCGAACGCGGAACAGCCTCATTTGATCTCTGGCCATGCAGCGGAACTCGGCGATGCCGTCAGCGCACCTGAAACCGAACGTGAGTAACGACGAATGAAGACGCTGTTGATCGTCTATCACACGATGACCGGCGGCACGCAACAGATGGCCGAAGCGGCTGCCGGCGCTGCGCGCGAGCAAACCGGCGTCGACGTCAGGCTGCAGCGCGCGGATGCGACGAGCGCGGACGACGTGCTGGCCGCCGACGCCTACCTGTTCGCAACGCCCGAGAATCTCGCGGCAATGTCCGGGCTGATGAAGGATTTCTTCGACCGCTGCTACTACGCGGCGCTCGATCGCGTGAACGGCCGCCCGTATGCGGTGATGATCTGCGCGGGAAGCGACGGACAGAACGCGTTGCGGCAGATCGACCGGATCGCGACCGGATGGCGGTTGAAGAACGTGGCACCGGGCCTGATCGTCTGTACGCACGCGCAGACACCGGAACGCATCCTCGCGGCGAAGACGATCGACGGCGACGATCTCGCGCGCTGCGCCGAATTGGGCGCCGGTCTTGCCGCTGGGCTTGCACTGGGCGTTTTCTGATCACCTGCGCTGCGACAGCGGCGATCGGTCGGTGCACGTTTGAGTACATGACGCGTGCGTTTTCGAGCAGTACCGATCCTGCGGGAACGGGGCTGGCCGAATGCCCGGCCCCTAGTTGCCCTTTGCCGTTGTCGAAGGTCGGTGATATTCGGGCCAAAGACGTTTCACGAGATCGCGCGATGCGCCATACGCATGGCAACTGTCGATCTTGAGCGGTTTTCCGTCGCTGTCGCGCGCCTCGAGCGATGACGTGCGCATGCCGACCATCGTCTGATAGGCCGTGGTGGCGATCGGGCCGAGCAATTCCTTCAGGTGCGTGCACGTATCGCAGGACGGCAGGCGCTTGCGAATCTCGCTGTTCCAGCCTGCGCCGATGCTCAGTCCGACGAGCGCCTGCAGCGAGTCGCCGCCGCCCGGGCACTGCGCATACGGATGCGACCGAAGGAACGTGGAGACGGCGCGGACGACCATGTCGGCGTCGAAGACCAGCGTCACGCCGAGGTCGTGGATCGGCGACAGCGCTGCGACCGTCCGCGTGCCGCCCGGCGGCGTGAAATCGAAGGTTTTGCGGTCCGCGAGGCAGGCCGTTACTTCGAACTGGCCGTCGCTGCGCCGATAGCCGCGCATGTCGATCTGCCGATGGTGAATCTCCTCGCGCGTGATGCCGTCGTGCGCGATGTCGTGTGGGGGAACCATGTATCTGCTCCGTTTCGTACAACCGGTTCGTTCTTCTGGCAGGCAAGCGGGACGTCGACGGCTCGCCCGGGGGCGCGGCAAAACGGGGCGAGACAGGCTGCCGACGACATCGATTCGGCCATACTACGCACTTTCCGGCCACTTCGTGCGCCACGGGATCGATGCGGACGCAACGAGTCATGTACGGGCACCGATGCTGTCGATTGGGCACGGCGCTTGCGCCGATCCATTGCCGCGATCGTTGATGCGCACGCAGACGACGCCGTTGTCCGGAATGCGGAATCGCAGCCGGGGCCCGCGACGTACCGATGCGGCGGGATCGCGTTCGACGTCCCGAGGCGGAATACTCCGGGTCGGGCGTCGATTGGTGCCGCCGGGGCAATCGCAGCGCGCAAGATGGCCCCGATTTCCGCTGTCGAAGGTGAACGGCGTGACTTCCGGAAACGTATCCATATAATGCGCAACACGACCGCATGGACGCATTTCCGGTACCCCGATTCGGGCCAATGCAGACCAGTGAGTCAACCGGCCGCCGCGCGTACCGGTATACTTCCACTCCTGCCTTGTCCGGCATCGTGGCCGGGTGCCTGAAAACAGAGTGGCGTGTGCGATGCGGCCCCGTAGTGTTCCGCATCGGCGGCAGACGGGTCGCCCGCATGGCGGCGAAGTTTTTGCGCCGCGCGGCATGGCCGCACGAACCACACCTTATATTCCTGGTGGATTGAATTTATGGGTTTTGAACAACTTGCCGAATTGCGAGCGCAGCTCGCAGCGAAGGCCAAGCAGGAGCGCAACGCGAAGCGGCCGGCAGCGCCGGCGGACACCGGCGCGAAGCCGAAGTCCGGCGACCAGCCGAAGCGTGGCGCCAAGCCGGCTGCGGCCGGCGGCAAAGCACCGCATCGCGCTAAGCCTGCTTCGGCGAAGCCGTCGGCGCCGGTCGATCCGGTCATCGTTGCGATCGGCAAACTGCAGCGTAAGTTTCCGAATGCGTTCCCGAAGAATCCGGCCCCCAAAGTGCCGCTCAAGGTCGGTATCTGGGACGACCTCGCACGTGAAGCACAGGCCGTCGGGCTCAACGAAGCCGAACTGCGCGAAGCGATGTCGACGTGGTGCCGTGGTAACCGTTACTGGTCGTGCCTCGTCGAAGACGCGGTGCGGGTCGATCTGCAGGGCAACGAAGCAGGG
>NZ_JAAGPB010000777.1:0-2627 GCF_017104585.1 Burkholderia sp. Ac-20392 | reverse complement strand
CACGCGCTGGTCGTCACGGAACGGGCCGGCCATGTTCACGTAGGTCGTGTAGCCGAGGATGTCGGTCGCTTCGGCGAGCGCAGCGCGCGCGGCCGGGGTGAGCCATGCAGCGCCGCCCGGGCCGAGGCCGAGCACCGTCAGGCGGCCGCGTGCACGACCGAGCGTGGCGGGATCGACCGGGTGCGACGCGACCGCGCATGCGATGCCGTTCGTCGGGGCGCGCAGTGTGTGAGAGACACGCAACGCGCTGGCGAGCAGGGCGGCCGCATCGGTTGGTGCGTTGGCATTGGCATCGCCGTCGACATCGACATCGACATCGATGAAGCGCAGCGGCACGTCGAGCGTTTGCGCCGCTTCTTCCAGCACGGCATCACCGATTGCCGCTACGGGTGCAACGATAGCCGCGAGCGCCAGCCGCGCGAGACCTTGCGCATCGAGTGCGGCGTCGATGCGCGCAGCGAGCGCTTCATCACCGTGGATCGCCTGCGCATCGACGCCCACTACCACGCTGCGCGGATGAATCACCAGTTCGTCGCGCGTACCGCGCCATGCATCGGGTGTCACGCGGATTGCATGCGCGGCCGCGTCATCGCGCGGCAACGCGACATCGTCTAGCCACGGCGCCGCGCCGTCGATGCGCGTCGATGCGCCCGCGAGCAGATCGGATACGAAGCGCTTGCCCTGCGCAAGATCGGCGAGCGCATAGCCTTCCGGTGGATTGAGCACGCACGCGCCGAAGCGCAATTCGCCGCTGGTCGTGATCGCCGGTGCGACGCCGACGCATGCGGCGATTTCGCGCGCCATCACGTTGACGCCCGTCAGCCCGCCGAGCAGCGGCACGACCGCCGATCCGTCTTCCGCCACCGCGAGCACGGGCGGCTCGACGCCCTTGTCGGCGAGCGCGGGAGCGATGCAGCGGATCACGATGCCGGCCGCGCACAGCGCGACGATCGGCAGCCCGCGTGCATAGAGTTCACGCAGGTGCGCGCCGAGATCGTCGAATGGCACGTCAGCGTCGACGCGCGATGCGAGGCCATGCACGAGCGCACCCGGATAGCGCGCCTGGATGCGCCGCGCGGTATCGAGCGCGCCCGCGCCGAGAATCACGATCGCGGGCGGAGTCGTCATCCTTGCCATTTTTCCCCCGGCACGACGAGCAGCGAGAAATACGGCGACGCCATCGGATCGACTTCGTCGAGCGGCACGATGCGCTGGCTCGCCATCGTCGCGCGCTCGACATACAGCGCGCGCTTCGCGAGCCCCAGCTCGTCGAGCACGCGCCGCACCTTGTCGAAATTGCGGCCGAGTTTCATCACGACGGCCGCGTCGGCCCGCGCGAGCCGCTCGCGCAGTTCGTGCTCGGGCAGCACGCCCGATAGCACCGACAGGCTCTGGTTGCGATAGACGAGCGGCTGGCCGAGCACGGCCGTGCCGCCGAGCATCGCGCACACGCCGGGGATCACCTCGGTGTCGTAGCGCGGCGCGAGGCGGTCGTGCAGGTACATGTACGAGCCGTAGAAGAACGGGTCGCCTTCGCAGATCACCGCGACGTCGCGGCCCGCGTCGAGGTGCGCGGCAACGATCTCGGCGGCCGTATCGTAGAAGTCGGCGATCACCGTCTCGTAGCACAGCGGCGGCGGCAGCGCCTCGGTCGTCACCGGATAGACGAGCGGCAGTTGCGTCTGCCCGTCCTGCAGGTGCGCTTCGACGATGCCGTACGCATTGCCTTTCTTGCCCTTCGCGACGAAATACGCGACCACCGGCGCGGCCTGCAGCACGCGCAGCGCCTTGATCGTCATCAGTTCAGGATCGCCGGGGCCGACGCCGACCCCGAACAGGCGTCCGCGCGCGGTCGTCATTCGACCTCCGTCGCGAGTGCGTTGACCGCCGCAGCGGCCATCGCGCTGCCGCCGCGCCGGCCGAGCAGCGCGACGTACGGTACGCCACGGCTGTCGGCATCGAGCAGCGCCTTCGATTCGGCCGCACCGATGAAACCGACCGGGAAACCGAGGATGAGCGCAGGGCGCGGCGCACCGGCGTCGATCATGTCGAGCAGGTGGAACAGCGCGGTCGGTGCATTGCCGATCACGACGACGCTGCCCGCGAGATGCGGACGCCATAGTTCGAGCGCAGCCGCCGAACGCGTGTTGCCGAGATGTCGCGCGAGATCGGGCACCTCGGGCTCGCCGAGCGTGCAGATCACGCGATTGTCGGCCGGCAGCCGCGCGCGCGTGATGCCTTCGGCAACCATCCTCGCGTCGCACAGGATCGGTGCGCCGGCCGCGAGTGCCGTGCGGCCCGCCGTGCCGGCGCCGGCCGAGAAACGCAGGTCGTAGACGACGTCGACCATCCCGCACGCATGGATCACGCGCACCGCGAGTTTCTCGAGGTCGGGCGGAACCTGCGACAGGTCGGCCTCGGCGCGGATCGTCGCGAACGACTGGCGGTAGATTTCCTGCCCGTCGCGAATGTAGTCAAGCATCGGTGGTGTCCTGGCTGTGCCGCACGCCCGTCAGTCGGGCCGCGGCCTGGTCAATCGTCAGATGGCGCGCGAGCGGGGCGCCGAGGCCCGTAGCGGCGTCGCGCCGGTAAAGGTCGTAGTGCGCGGGCGCAACCGCGACGCGCCG
>NZ_JAAGPB010000776.1:0-2895 GCF_017104585.1 Burkholderia sp. Ac-20392 | reverse complement strand
GGCCCGCGCATCGGGCGCGCCGGTCGTGGCGGGCGGCGTGGTCAATCCGCCGACGCAGCCGGGCGACGTCGCGGTGCCGTACGTGCCGCAGCTCGTGCGCGACCAGATCCGCGACCAGGTGAAGCAGGAAGTGATCGCGCAGGCGAAGGCCGAGAACTGGGCGCAGCCGAACACGTTCCCCGACTGGGTGTCGCGCATCAAGCTCGACGGCGACCTGCGCGTGCGTGACGAGTATCACTTCTACGGCAGCGGCAACACGAACGGCGTGACGAACTTCGCGGCGATCAACCAGGGCGGCGGGTTCGACGTCAACTCGAACACCAACAACACGCAGATCCCCACGCAGAATACGCGGGAAAACCGCAACAACCTGCTGCGCTACCGTGCGCGGCTCGGCGTGACGGCGACGCTGTCCGACGAGATGATCGCCGGCATCCAGCTCGCGAGCGGCAACGACAACGGGCCGGTGTCGACCACGGCCACCGCGGGCGGCGGTTTCGCGAAGAAGAACATCTGGCTGAACAAGGCGTTCTTTGCCTACAAGCCGACGTCGTGGCTGAACCTGACGGCCGGCCGTTTCGACAACCCGTTCTTCAAGTCGGACCTGGTGTTCTCCGACGACCTGATGATGGACGGGCTCGCCGCGAACCTGCGCCATGCGCTGCCGTGGAATCCGGACGTCACGCTGTTCGGCACGCTCGGCGTGTTCCCGATCCAGTACACGAGCGAGAACTTCCCGTCGAACAGCACCGAGAAGGCCGGCAGCGACACGAAGTGGATGTTGGGCGCACAGTTCGGCGCCGACTGGAAAATCGACGCGAAGAACCGGCTGCGTGGCGCGGTCGCGTACTACGACTTCCAGAACATGCGCGGCACGCTGTCGTCGCCGTGCGCGCTCTATGCCGGCGCGACGAGCTGCAGCACCGACAACGAGGCGCCGGCATTCATGCAGGGCGGCAACACGCTGATTGCGCTGCGCAACATCGTGCAGAACCCGAACCTCGCGCCGGGCATGACGCCGCAGCCGCAGCTGTTCGGCCTGGCCTACAACTACCGGCTGCTCGACCTGAAGGCGCAGTGGGACACGGTGGTGGCCGATCGCTTCAAGCTGCGTCTCGACGGCGAATACGTGCGCAACCTCGCATACAACGACAACAAGGCGTTCGCGGCATCGTCGCTGCCGGTCAACAACTACGATTCGACGTCGGTGAACGCGACGCGCGCCGACTACCGCAGCGGCCCGAACGGCTTCCTCGCGAAGGCCACGTTCGGCGAGCCGGAGCCGCGCGAGAAGGGCCAGTGGAACTTCTCGATCGCGTACAAGTACCTGCAGCCGGACGCCGTGCTCGACGCGTTCAACGATCCCGACTTCCACCTCGGCGGCACCAACGCGCGCGGTTACGTACTCGGCGCCGCGTATGCGGTCGCACGCGATACGTGGGTGTCGGCCCGTTACCTGAGCTCGAAGGAAGTGTACGGGCCGCCGGTATCGATCGACGTGCTGCAGATCGAGCTCAATGCTCGCTTCTGACCGGAGTCGCGGATGAACACGATCACTCGCACGATGTTCGCGGCCGGCGTGGCCGGCACGCTGCTGCTCGCGGCCGGCGGCGCGCACGCGCAGAGCATCGAGGACAAGCTGCGCAGCCAGTTGCGCTCGACCGTGCAGGAGCTGCGCCAGTTGCAGGACAACCAGGCGCAGTTGCAGAACGACAAGGCGGCGGCCGAGAAGCAGCGCGACGACGCACTCGCGCAACTGAAGGCGATGCAGGGGCAACTGGCCGCCGCGCGCGGCGATTCGGGCGCCGAGGCGGCCGCGAAGCGTGCGCTGGCGCAGGAGCGCGCGGGCCGCGAGCAGGACGCGAAGTCGCTGGCGAAATACAAGTCGTCCTATGAGGACCTGCTCGCCGTGTCGCATGCCCGCGACGCGCAGCACACGCAACTGCAGAAGGACGTCGCCGCGCGTGACACGCAACTGAAAACCTGCCAGGCACACAATGCCGAGCTGTATCGCGTGGGACACGAGATTCTCGACGCGTACGAGCATGTCGGGGTCGGCACGCTGTTCTCGTCGCGTCAGCCGTTCGCGCAGTCGGCGCGCGTGAAGTACGACGACATTGCGCAACGCTACGGCGACGCGCTGTATGCGGGCAAGTACGACCCGGCCGCGCGGCCGGTTGCAGCCACGCCGGCACCGGCGTCGGCGTCGGCCGCCGCGGCGAACGCACAGTGAGCGCGTGGCCCGAAGCCGGGATTGAACCGATCGATTCGTTGAATACGGGGAAGACAGACATGCAAGACAAGCAACCGAACGCCGGCGGCGACCGCGCGGCACACGACGCGCCGATCGAAGCGATCAGCGCCGACCACCTGGCCGACGTGCTGCGCCGCGCGGGCTACCGCGTGACGGCGGCCGAACAGAACGGCGCGGTGCAACTGATGAGCGCCAGCCAGGGCATCGGCTTCGCGGTGCGCTTCGGCAATCCGGCCGCCGCGCTCGCGCTGCAGGGCGCCGGCACGCCGCCCGCCACGTTGCTGTTCATCGACTACACGCTGTCGTGCGTGCTGCAGGTGCAGGGCGACTTGCCGACCGAACTCGTCGCCGACTGGAACCGGACCAAGCGCTTCGCGCGTCTGGCGAGCCACGGACAGTTTCTCGCGCTGGAGATGGACGTGGTCGTCGCGGGCGGCGTGTCCGAGCGCTACCTGCGCTCGACGATCGAGCTGTGGGATCGCCTGATCCAGGAATTCCTGCTGCACCTGCGCAACCGTCCCGCGATGGCCGAGCAGGAAGCGGCGGCACGCGCGGCGGCCGGCGATCAGGCCGGCGCATCGCCTGTCGACGCGGCCACGGTAGCGGTCGAGGCCACCGCGAAGTGAGGATCGGCGCCGCGC
>NZ_JAAGPB010000775.1:0-2723 GCF_017104585.1 Burkholderia sp. Ac-20392 | reverse complement strand
CGCCGGCCACGCATCGAGCCAGGCGCCGCACACGTCCTCGAACGCCGCATCGCACGCGTCGGCGATCGCGATGCCCGCGCCGCCGAGCTGCATCACGCCCTTCGGCGCGGCCTGCTCGTCGAGCACCGTCCGCACATCCGCCATCAGGTACGCGCGCAGCGACGTGGTGCCCCAGTCGAGTGCGATCAGGCGCGGCGCCGGCGCTTGGCCGCCGGGCCGTGGTATTGCATCTTGCATAGGATTCCTCTGTTTGACGGTTGCAGCTCGATGCTTCGTCAGGCCCGTATCAGAAGAGCGTCTCGATACCCGCGTAGACGCCCGTCTGCCCGTGCCCCGGCATCGGCGACGCACCGAGCCCGTTGCCGTTGCCGAGCCCCGGCGACTGCGGGTTCACGCCCAGGTTCGCCCCCGCGCTGTTGAACACGTGCGCGGCCGTCGCATACAGGAACGTGCGCTTCGACAGGTCGTACATCGCGCCGAGGCCGATGATCGTCGAACGCCCTTCGCCGCTGTGGTCGGCGGTCCACTGGCCGGCGTCGATCTTCATCGAATAGACGGCGCTCTGCAGATGCAGGAACGGCGTCGCGTCGTACGTCACGCCGCCCCAGTAGTAGTTCGCGGTGCGCGACAGGCCGGCCGGCGTGTCGGGCGCGCTGTAGCGCGTATAGCCGAGCTGCACCAGTGCGGGCCCGAAGCGGTCGCGCACGCCGATGAACGCTTCCTGCGACGCGGTGAACAGGTTGTCTTCGCGGCCGTACTGGTTGCGGATCTCGTTCCAGATGGCGCGCACCTCGAAGTCGCCGTGCGTGTACGCGACCGTCGCGCCATCGGAAAGGCCCGTTGCACCCACGTTGTTCGTCGAACCGCGCAGCCAGCCGTTCGAGCTGTTACCGAGGTTCGCCTGCAGCGCGAACGAGAAGCCGCCGAACTTCGGCGATTCGTAGCGGATCCCGTTCGACAGTTTCGGGCCGTTGCGGTAGGACGTGAGCGACTCGACCGAATAGTTTTCCTCGAGCAGCGGATCGTACGACCAGATATAGCTGTTGATGAACGAACCCTGCCCGAGCCGCAGGAAGCCGTAGCGCTCGTTCTTGAAGCCGACCCACGCGCCGCGCTGGAACAGCACGCCGCCGCCGTAGTTGCCGTTCGCCGCGTTGATCGACGATTCGAGCCAGAACACGGCCTGGTTGCCGCCGCCGAGATCCTCCTTGCCGGTGATGCCGAGAATGCTCGTCCCCCAGTCGTTGCCTTCCGAGAAGCGCGAGCCCGTCGAATGCGGGCCGTTCTGCACGCCGCTCAGGTACTGCACGTCGCCGCCCACACGCCCCCATACGGTGACGCTCGATTGAGCCTGCGCCACGGCCGGCACCGCCAGGGCCAGCGCCGCGATCCACCCATACTGTCGCATCTAGATCTCCTCCTTCTTTTCGTTCACGTCTCGCCCGATTTGGGAAAACGCTTTCCCTTTTCGGCAAAAAAATTTCGCGGCGTTTGCCGTGCGTCGTTTTCCGCCGGATCTCGGACGGAATGCGCGCGTGCTATGCTCGCGAAACGGGAAAGCGTTTTCATTGTCGGCGCGCGATTGCGCTTTTTCAAGAAAATTCTGGCCCTCCAAGGGATACTACCGAGTCCGATCGCGCGGCACGCATGCAATGCCGCCGCGCGGCCGCCGCCACCGGCGCGCATGCTATGCTCGCCGGCAAAATGCACTGACACTCACTTTCATCGTGGCCAAGATCAACGAAGTCGCCGCCGCTGCAGGCGTCTCCATCGGAACCGTCTCGAAGTTCATCAACAAGACGAAGCGCTTCTCGCCCGACGTCGAGCGCCGCATTGCCGAGGCGATCGAGCAGCTCGGCTACGAGTCGAACCCGCTCGCGCGCTCGATGGCCACCGGCCAGACAGGCGCGGTCGGCGTCGTGATCCAGGACATTCTCAACCCGTACTTCACCGCGATGGTCAAGGGCGTGAACCGGATCGCGCAGCGCAACGACTTCGTCGTCCTGATCGTCGATGCCGACGAGAACCGCAAGGGCGAGCGGCCGGCGCTGACGAAGCTGAGCCGGCGCGTCGACGGCCTGATCCTGAACACCAGCATGCCCGACGACGACCTGCGCTGGACCGCGAGCCTCGGCAAGCCGGTGGTCGCGGTCGGTTCCGCGCCGCGCGACGGCCTGCTGACGCTGTACTCCGATCCGGTTCGTGCGGGCGAGATGCTCGCGCAGCACCTGCTGATGGAGAAGTACCAGCGCTTTGCGTACATCAGCCTGCCCAACGCACGCGGTGACGACGAACGCCGCGCCGGCGCCGAGCAGGTGCTCGCGCGCGCCGGCCTGCCGCTGCGCACCTTCAGCGTGCCGCGCGCGACGGTGGCCGACGGCGAGCGCGTGTGCGCGTCGGTGATGCTGTCGGCCGAGCCGCCCGATGCGGTGATCTGCTACAACGACATGATCGCGGCCGGCTTCATCAAGGAAGCCGAGCGGCTCGGCATCGCGATCCCGCACGACGTCGCCGTGTGCGGCTTCGACAACCTCGAACTCGGCAAGCTCACGTCGCCCACGCTCACTTCGATCGACACCGAAACCGAGCGCGCGGGCGAAGTCGCAATGACGACGCTGCTCGACGCGCTCGCGGGCAAGTCGCCCGACCCGCATACGATGCTCGAGGCGCGGCTCGTCGTGCGCGAATCGACGGTGCGGCCGCGCGACGCGCGCCGCCGCTGA
>NZ_JAAGPB010000774.1:0-2529 GCF_017104585.1 Burkholderia sp. Ac-20392 | reverse complement strand
ATCGGCACGACCGGCAGCCCGCGCCCGAACGCGAGACCCTGGGTGATGCCCGTCGCGGTGCGCAGGCCCGTGAACGAGCCGGGGCCCGCGCCGAACGCGATCGCGTCGCAATCGGCGAGCGTCAGCCCCGATTCGGCGAAAAGCGCCTGGATGGCCGGCAGCACGCGCGTGCTCGACACGGCGCCCGTCAGCTCGTGGCGGACCCAGGTTTGCGGGGTGGAAACGGCGTCATCGGCATGGGCCGAGCGCAGCAGCGCGACCGAGCAGTATTCGGTCGACGTATCGATGGCGAGGAGCACTGTTTGCGTCATGGGCGACATTGTAATGCGGCGCCCCGCTCCCACGGGCGATCGGGCCCGATCCGTGCGTGCGCGCCGCGCCGGCGGCGGTTTGGAAGGATCGCTCGACCCCGCGCGGCGGTCCGCTTGTTAAGATCGCCCGACCTGAAACCCTTACGGAGACACCCGATGAGCGAACTCACCGCCCAATTCGACCAGGCCCAGATCGACGTCAAGCAACTGACGGAACGTCCGGGCAACCTGACCCTGTTGCGCCTGTACGCACTCTTCAAGCAGGCCACCGACGGCGACGCCCATGGCGACAAGCCGGGCTTCACCGACATCGTCGGCAAATACAAGTACGACGCATGGGATGCGCTGAAGGGCACGTCGCAGGATGCGGCGAAGCAGCAGTACATCGAACTCGTCGAATCGCTGAAGAACGGCACGGCTTCCTGACCGAATCGCCCCCTGTCGCAATAGGCAATCAAATCAGTGGCGCAGCGCAGCAAATCTCTTTATAATGCTGGCTGCGTCACCCCCGCGCTCGGCTCGCAAGCCGTTCCGGCCTGGCGCCTCGTAGCGTTAAGCTCCAATCCGGTTTAGAACCTGTCCCCTCCTGCTTCGACCTTCGCGGTCGTCACTTATCAGGCTGGCGGCCCCGCTCCTGAAGCGCGCCGCACCCAAAACAGCTTCTAATGCCTCATCCGCCGACGGTTCGGCGGATTGCACCCCCGTTTCCCGATTTGCTCGCTGAATCCGACGACTTGGGTATGCGCGATTGGCGCCGACGTTTCACCCACTGTGATTCAAGGATTGTTATGACTTCGAGCATCAACTCCAGCCCGCTCAACGCGATCGCCGACCAGGCGCTCGGTCTCGACGACGCCGCCGTACCGGCCGCGGTCGAACCGGCGTCGGACGAGCCGAACTTCGCGTCGCTCGGGTTGTCGCCGGAGATCGTCTCCGCGCTGCAGGCCGCCGGCTATGTGAAGCCGACGCCGGTCCAGCAGCGCGCGATTCCGGCCGGCATCGCCGGCCGTGACCTGCTGGTCTCGAGCCCGACCGGTTCGGGCAAGACCGCTGCATTCATGCTGCCCGCGATCGAACGTTTCGCGCAGCTCCAGAAGGCGCAAGCGCAGCAACCGCGCGCGCCGCGCGAACCGAACCAGGGCGACCGCCGTGCGCGCCGCCCGCAACCCGTCGCGCGCCCGGGCCTGCTCGTGCTGACGCCGACCCGTGAACTCGCGATGCAGGTCACCACGGCCGCAACGACCTACGGCAAGCACCTGAAGCGCCTGCGCACGGTCAGCATTCTCGGCGGCGTCGCCTACGGCCAGCAGCTGATGCTGCTCGCGAAGAACCCGGAAATCCTGGTTGCCACGCCGGGCCGTCTGCTCGACCACCTCGAGCGTGGCCGCATCGACCTGTCCGAGCTGAAGATGCTCGTGCTGGACGAAGCCGACCGCATGCTCGACATGGGCTTCATCGACGACATCGAAACGATCGTCGCCGCCACGCCCGAGTCGCGCCAGACGATGCTGTTCTCGGCCACGCTCGACGGCAAGATCGGTTCGCTGACGAGCCGCCTGCTGAAGGATCCGGAACGCATCGAGATCCAGCAGCGCCTCGAGTCGCGCGCGAACATCGCGCAGACCGTGCACTACGTCGACGATCGCGACCACAAGGATCGCCTGCTCGATCACCTGCTGCGCGACGACGCGCTCGACCAGGCGATCATCTTCACGGCAACCAAGATCGACGCCGACCAGCTCGCCGGCCGTCTCGCCGACGCAGGCTTCGAATCGGCCGCGCTGCATGGCGACCTGCCGCAGGGCGCGCGTAACCGCACGATCCGTGCGCTGCGCGAGCGCCGTGTGCGCGTGCTGGTGGCCACCGACGTCGCGGCACGCGGCATCGACATCCCGGGCATCACGCACGTGTTCAACTACGACCTGCCGAAGTTCGCGGAAGACTACGTGCACCGGATCGGCCGTACCGGCCGTGCAGGCCGTTCGGGCACGGCAGTGAGCCTCGTGCACCACGCCGAGCAAGGCGCGCTCAAGCGCATCGAGCGCTTCGTGCGCGCGCCGCTGCCGGTCAACGTGATCGAAGGTTTCGAGCCGCGCAAGGCGCCCCCGCGTAACGGCGGCAACGGCGGCCGTGGCCGTCCGGGCGGCGGTAACGGCGGTCGTCGTTTCGGCGGCAAGCCGGGCGGCGGTTATGGCGGCAACGGTAACGGCAATGGCCA
>NZ_JAAGPB010000773.1:0-234 GCF_017104585.1 Burkholderia sp. Ac-20392 | reverse complement strand
TTCGGGTGGGCAGGGGGGGGGGGGTGTGCGGGTGGTGTGGGTGGGTGTGGGGGGCGGGTGCTGGGGAGGGACGTGGTGGCGGGGGGGGTGGCGTGTGGGGGGGGGGTGTGGGGGGGGTGGGGGGGGGGGGGGGGGGGGGGTGTGGGGGGGAGGGGGGGGGGGGGGGGGGGGGGTGGGGGGGGGGGTGGCGGGGGGGGGGGGGGGGGGGGGGGGGGGGTGGTTTTTTTTTTTTTA
>NZ_JAAGPB010000772.1:0-2621 GCF_017104585.1 Burkholderia sp. Ac-20392 | reverse complement strand
CCGGCGTCGCGCCATAACCGGCTTGTTTCACGGCTTCGGCGAGTCGGGCGGCGGTCACGTCGGGCGTGGCGTCGACGGTAGCCCGCTCAGTCGCGAGGTTGACCGACGCGCGCGTGACGCCCGGCACCTTCGCCAGCGCCTTTTCGACGCGCGACACGCACGACGCACAGGTCATCCCGTCGATGTCGAGTTCGATGCTGGCGGGCGCGGCAGGCGACGAAGGTGCGAACGCGGCGACACCGCCATCCGTTACGGTCGGCGTCGCGCCGTAGCCGGCCTGTTTCACCGTGTCCACCAGTTGCGCGGCGGAAACGTTCGCCGCGGCATCGACGGTAGCCCGTTCGGTCGCGAGATTGACCGACGCGCGCGTGACGCCCGGCACCTTCTCCAGCGCCTTCTCGACGCGCGACACGCACGATGCACAAGTCATCCCGTCGATATCGAGTTCGATGATGGTGCTGTCGGCCGGAAGCGGGTGGTGGGTAGTGGAAGCGACTGCGGCCATCGGCGTGGGCGACGCTTCGACAGGATGGGCATGCACGGCCGTGGCGGTTTCGAGCACCGGTGCACGCACGGCGGCGCGATAGCCGGCTGCACCGACGGCATCGACGAGTTGTGCGGCTTCGACCGTTTCATGCGCAGTTACTGTTGCCGCGTGTGCGTCGAGGTCGACCGTCGCCTCGACGACGCCCGGCACCGCGGCCAGCGCCCGTTGCACGCGGCCCGTACAGCCGCCGCAATGCATGCCGTCGATGCCCAGCTCGATCGTATGCAGCGCTGCGGAGGCAAGTGGTTCAGTCATGTCGGATTCCCTGAATGCGCGGCTCTTGCCGCCAATGATCCCAGTATCAACATTCCCATGATGGTAAGGTCAAGCGGCGCGTGATGCATTCGATGCAAGGCGTGCGGATCGGCTCAAGGCCAATACTGTCCACAGGGTGCCACGGCCCGGAAAAAGCGAACGCCCGGCTTCCGGGCGGAAAGCCGGGCGTTACATTTGCACGCGATCGCACGATCGCGCAGTCACGCGCAGAGCTTGGCGCTTGCGAGACGGTTCAGGCTGACGCCTTGTTCGGCGGCCTGGATCACCAGCGCGCGGTGGGCTTGCGGCGGGATGCGGACCTTGAATTCGCCGCTGTAGGTTCGATCGGCGATCGGCTCGGGCACCTTTTCGCCGTTCGCGGTCATGTCGCGCACGACATCGGCGACGAGTCGGCGAATGCCGGCCAACGCGCCTTCCGGTGTCGCGTCGAGCCACGAAAGAGACGGGAACTCCGCGCACAGGCCGACGTGCTCCCCGTCCTCCGGGGACCACGTTACGCGGTACGTAAAGTGGTCTTGGGTCATGATTTCTGTTCCTTCAGTCGGTCGATCGCGTCGAGAACCTGCCGCACCTGATAGGCCTTGGCTTTCCCTCTATCGTTCTGGATGTTCACTCGAGGATCGCCTTGCCACGGTGTCTTGAAAATGGCGTGGCTTGAACCGGATTGGCGGGCCTGGCCGAAGTGCGCCTCGCAGACCTTGAACAGATCGCCGAATCGCACATTCGCGGGCTCGCGCCTCATTTGCTCGAGGATCTTCCAATCGCTTGCCATGCTGAATGGTGTCAATAGTGACACCATTTGTCAATCCGGATAGCGGCTCGATCGACGCTGGGGCAGATCCGACGCCTGCTAGACCCGCTTCGATGCCGCCCCAATTTGCCTGAAGATCCGGCGAAATATTCCAGACCCGCTCGGCCCGCGGATACGCGCCGCCAGCTAATCGGCATATTGGGGGATGCCCTGAGGCGCTATGATACCGGCCTGACATCAGCGCCCGCCGTTATGAACCGTAGCGAAACGGTTGTCCGGGCAGGCTGGGGTGCCTTGTTTTCGCCAGTCGCAAATCGAACAAGGCGTTGACTGAAAAGAACGATATTCGGCCAGTAATCGATGATTGAAAACCAGCAGGAATCAGTTTCCCTGCGGCGCGCGTGCGCGTCGCTGGCCATGGCGGCGTTGCTCGCGGGGTGCGCGTCGCAACCGGACGCAATTCAGCGGAAAACCGGCTGGATGCGCGCGGAAGTCGCCGACTCCTACGTCTACGCGTATCCGCTCGTGCTGATGGACATCGCGAAGGAAGCGGCGACGGGCGGCGACGGTGCGCAACCGGGGCAGGCGCCGCTCAACACGCTGCGTCACGCGCAGGCGCTGCCGCCGGTCGGCGCGGTCAATCCGCCGCTGCCGGGCGTCGACACGCTCGACTCGACCGGCTGGCTCGACGTTGCCGCCGAACCCGTGATCGTCACGTTGCCCGACACGCGCGGCCGTTACTGGGATGCGCGCGCACTCGACATGTGGACGAACGTGCTGTGGTCGTCGTCGAGCGTGGCTGCACGCGGGGCGCGCGGCGGCGCGCGATCGCAAACGATTGCCTTCGCCGCGAAGGATTGGCAGGGCACGCTGCCGAAGGGCGCGGTCCGGATCGATGTGCCGTCGGCCAGCGCGTGGCTCGAAGTCCGGCTGCAGACGAGCGGCGGGCGCGACCTGACGAACGTGAAGAAGCTGCAGCGCGCGATCCGCGTGGTGCCGCTGTCCGTCTACACCGGCGACACGCGCGGCGCGTCGGTCGCGGTCCAT
>NZ_JAAGPB010000771.1:0-2824 GCF_017104585.1 Burkholderia sp. Ac-20392 | reverse complement strand
TTCGAGGAATTTTTCCGGCTCGGGGCGAACCACTTCCGCGCTATTCCAGAACGAAGCGAAATGCTGGTTCATGGCGTGCAGGGAGGAAGCATCCTGGCCGGCGTCGCCCGACACCATCAGGTCGCGCGCACCTGCCCGCCGGATCTCGACACCGACCCCGAAGCGCCCGACGCGCCGCGCTGGCTCGGCCTCGCGGTCAAACGCCACGCGCCGCTCGACGAACGGCACGCGGAGGTCGAGTTCGTGGCCCGCTACAAGGTCGGCGGGCGCGCTTACCGGCTCCACGAGACGAGCCGTTTCGAGCGCGACGAGCACGGTTTCTGGCGCTACGTCGACGGCGAAGTAAGTGAACGTTGACAAATAGTTGCTGTGTCAGACGCCGGGTAATTCCCGCATTGCACAACCCCATTTTGTCCAGCTACGATGACCTCGAATTGGTCATGTTGCATGGCAGGGCTTACGAATGGCGTTCAGCAAGGTATTGGTGGGATGGATGGCGGCGTGTGCGCTGTCGGCCGCTCAGGCCGGTACGCTGCCGAGCGCCAATACGGGGACGGGCGCCGGCGCCAGCGGGTCGCTCGCCCACGCCGAACGCTTCGATTACGGCGATTCGAACCTGCCGCAGGTCGCCGCCGACCTGAACGAACAGATCCTCCGCATTCCGGCCGACGCATCGGGCGCCGTCACGCTCGAGGCCACGCTCTTCAAGCCGAACGGCCCCGGCCCGTTCCCGCTCGTCGTCTTCAATCACGGCAAGAACACCGGCGATCTCCATCTGCAGCCGCGCAGCCGGCCGCTCGCGTTCGCGCGCGAATTCGTGCGCCGCGGCTATGCGGTGATCGCACCGAACCGCCAGGGCTTCGCGGGGTCGGACGGCACGTACCAGCAGGAAGGCTGCAACGTCGGCAAGAACGGCCTCGCGCAGGCGGCTGACGTGGACGCGACGGTGCGCTACATGTCGCGCCAGTCGTATGTCGATGCATCGCGCATCGTCGTCGCCGGCACGTCGCACGGCGGCCTCGTCTCGGTCGCGTACGGCACCGAAGCCGCACCGGGCGTGCGCGGCATCATCAACTTCTCCGGCGGGCTGCGCCAGGACCTCTGCGACGGCTGGCAGAAAAACCTCGTCGACGCGTTCGACCAGTACGGCGCGCACACGGCCGTGCGGTCGCTGTGGCTGTACGGCGACAACGACTCGGTGTGGACGCCCGGGCTCGTCGCGCAAATGCACGACGCGTACGTTTCGCACGGCACGCAGGCCCGGTTCATCGATTTCGGCCGCTACAAGGACGACGCGCACCGGCTGATCGTCGACCGCGACGGCGTGCCCGTGTGGTGGCCGGCCGTCAACGCGTTCCTCGCGCAGCTGAACCTGCCGACCTCGGTGCGCTACGCAGTTGCGAACCCGCACGAGCCGAAGGCAAGCGGCTATGCGTCGATCGATTCGGTCAACGCGGTGCCGTACGTCGACGAAGCCGGCCGCGAAGGCTATCGCCGCTTCCTGAACCAGCATCCGAGCCGCGCGTTCGCGGTGTCGTCGGAAGGCGCATGGTCGTGGGCCGAAGGCGGCGACGACCCGATGGCGCTCGCGCTCGACAACTGCGCGAAGCAGGGCGCGGGTTCGTGCCGGCTGTATGCGGTCAACGACCGGGTCGTGTGGAACACGACGCAGACGGCCGACAACGACGACAGCAACGCACGCGACACCGGTACGCCGGCGCTGGCTTCGCGTTGACGAGCGGCGGCCTTCGCCGCCGTTTTTCGTTTTTCTCCCCTCCTCCTTTTCGTCGCTTCGCGACCTCGCTGCGTGCAGCGTGCGGTGTTCGCGACGGATGTCGCACATGCGGCACGCCACGCATGCCGGTGTGAACCCGCCATCGCGCCGCGCCCTGTCCGGCTTCCCTTCGCCGCCCGCGCGTCGTCATTCTTTGCGATCACGTGGGGCCACATCATCCCGCGCCGCCGATTCCCCCCTTCGCTCCCCGATTTTTCACCGCGCCGCCCCGCCCGACCCACGATTTTTTTCGGTTGGGGGGTCTCACTCGAACGTCGTCATCTGCGGTCATTTCGAGGCTTCTGAACCGTACCGTCCCGAGCCGCCCCGATCTGCGCCGAACTCCCGCCCGGCAAGGCTTTGCGGCGTTTGTAACCGGTAGTGCAACGGGTCGCGGAACACGCTAATCTCAGCGCGATTCGTGTCTCGCCGCGCGGCATCCCGTCGATGCCGCGCGGCCGTTTTATCCCCCGGAGCCGCCTTGAGTACGCCAGCCACCGACGACTGGGTCGCGCGCAGCCTGCGCGCGGTCTGGCATCCCTGCACCCAGATGAAGCATCACGAGCGCCTGCCGCTCATCCCCGTCGCGCGCGGCGCAGGCCTGTGGCTGTACGACCGTGACGGCCGCCGCTACTTCGACGCGATCAGCTCGTGGTGGGTCAACCTGTTCGGCCATGCGAACCCGGACATCAACGCGGCGCTGAAGGACCAGCTCGACACGCTCGAGCACGCGATGCTCGCCGGCTGCACGCACGAGCCCGCGATCGAGCTCGCGGAGCGGCTGCACGTGCTCACCGAGCGCACGCTCGGCCATGCGTTCTTCGCGTCGGACGGCGCGTCGGCGGTCGAGATCGCGCTGAAGATGAGCTTCCACGCGTGGCGCAACCGCGGCCGCGCGAACAAGCAGGAATTCGTCTGCGTCGCGAACAGCTATCACGGCGAGACGATCGGCGCGCTCGGCGTGACCGACGTCGCACTGTTCAAGGACGCGTACGACCCGCTGATCCGCCATGCGCACGTGGTCGCGTCACCCGACGCGCGCGGCGCGCA
>NZ_JAAGPB010000770.1:0-2788 GCF_017104585.1 Burkholderia sp. Ac-20392 | reverse complement strand
ATCCGGCCCGTCAAGCGTAAACACCTACTCCGCCGCCGCCCGGGTCTCCGGGCGAACGCGCATCGCGCGACTTCCGCGCCCAGCCCCGCCACGCCTGCGTTTCGGCCCGATGTGCACGCATCGGCGCCCTGATCCCGCGCGGCGGGCCTATGATCGACATGATCGCCTCCTGATAGCCCGGATCACCGCCCCGCGATGTTCCCGTCGCCCTGCGGTGCTATCTTCGTGACTGGATGGCGATCTACGTGCGCGAGGCCAGGCGGTCTCACCACCCCTGCGTAACGCGCGCCCGATCCGCAATGTCGACTGGATTCATCATGACAACGCAAACCATCCGCATCCGTCACCCTCATGGCGTCCGCGCATCCGGCGGTGCCGTCTACGCGCTCCGTCCGCGCGCCGCCGCACCGCATCGGCCATGCGGCCGGCCCGCTTCGTTCCCGTCCGTCATCGTTGCCGCCACGCTCGCCAGCCCGCGCCGCGTGCCGTGCCACGTCGTCCCGAACGGAGCGTGCTGATGGAAGCCTGGCTCGGCGATCTGCAGCAACTGCTCGCGCACGGCGAAGCGGCCGTGCTCGTGACGGTCGCGCACACCGACGGCTCCGCACCGCGCGAAGCCGGCACCAAGATGCTCGTCACGCGCGACATGGCCCGCCATACGATCGGCGGCGGTCATCTGGAATGGAAGGCGATCGAGATCGCGCGGCATCTGCTGAAGGATGGCGCGCACGTGCCGCACGCGCGCCGGCTCGAGCGGCTCGCGCTCGGCCCGAGCCTCGGCCAGTGCTGCGGCGGCGCCGTGGTGCTCGCGTTCGAGCGGCTCGATGTAGGCGATCTCGGCTGGATCATGTCGCTCGCGAAGCGTGTCGCGGCCGGCGCCGCGACCGTGCGTAGCGTATCATTCGGCCCCTCGCCGGGCGCGCCGCTGTTGAGCGAGCCCGAATCGGAAGCCGCGCGTGCCGACTGCCTGCTGTGGGAAACCGGCGGCGTGTCGCTGATGACCGAAACGATCGCGCCGTATGCGTTCCCCGTCGTGCTGTTCGGCGCCGGGCACATCGGCACCGCGCTCGTGAAGGTGCTGGCGACGCTGCCGTGCCACGTGCGCTGGATCGACGGGCCCGATGCGGTGTTCCCGCCGGCCGACGCGCTCGCCGGCATCGGCAACCTCGCGATCGAAGCGGCCGCTGCCCCGGCCGACGCGGTCGACGCCGCACCGCCGCAGTCCTACTTCGTCGTGATGACGCACGACCATGCACTCGATTTCGTGCTGGCCGAGCGCATCCTGCGGCGCGGCGACTATGCGTACTTCGGGATGACCGGCTCGCACGCGAAACGCGTGCAGTTCGATCATCGCCTCGCAGCCATCGGCATCGACCCGGCCCAGGTCGCGCGGATGCGCTGCCCGATCGGTGTCGAAGGCATCATCGACAAGGCACCCGAAGTGATCGCGATCTCGGTGGCGGCGCAATTGCTGCAGGCCGTCGAGGCAAACGCGAATGCGTCCGCACAGGCTTCCCCTACCTACTGACCGACCAAGAACGACGCCATGACCCCGACATTCAAGGACAAGATTGCCCGCGCGCCGAAAGCGGAGCTGCACATCCATATCGAAGGCTCGCTCGAGCCCGAGCTGATTTTTGCGCTCGCGCAGCGCAACGGCGTGAAGCTCGCGTACGACTCGATCGACGCGCTGCGCGCCGCGTACGCATTCACCGACCTGCAATCGTTCCTCGACATCTATTACGCAGGCGCGAGCGTGCTGCTGACCGAGCAGGATTTCTACGACATGACGGCCGCGTACTGCGAACGCGCGCTCGCCGACAACGTCGTCCACACCGAGCTGTTCTTCGATCCGCAGACGCACACCGAGCGTGGCGTATCGATCGAGACGGTCGTCGCAGGCATCGAGCGTGCACTCGCCGATGCCGAACAGCGCGGGCTGTCGAGCAAGCTGATCCTGTGCTTCCTGCGTCACCTGTCCGAAGAGGATGCGCTCGCGACCTTCGAATCCGCGCTGCCGCTGTTCGAGCGCTATCGCCATCGCCTGATCGGCGTGGGCCTCGACTCGTCCGAACTCGGCCATCCGCCGACCAAGTTCGCACGCGTGTTCGAGAAGGCGCGCGCGCTCGGGCTGAAGCTCGTCGCGCATGCGGGCGAGGAAGGCCCGCCCGCGTACATCTATGAAGCACTCGACGTGCTGAAGGTCGACCGGATCGACCACGGCGTGCGCAGCATCGAGGACGCGGCACTCGTCGAGCGCCTCGCCCAGTCGCGCACGGCGCTCACCGTGTGCCCGCTGTCGAACCTGAAGCTTTGCGTATTCGACGACATGGCGAAGCACACGCTGAAGGCGCTGCTCGATCGCGGTGTCGCGGTGACGATCAACTCCGACGATCCGGCCTATTTCGGCGGCTACGTCAACGAAAACTACTTCGCGACGGCCGAAGGGCTGCAACTCACGGATGCCGAAGTCCATGCGGTGATCCGCAACGGCTTCGAGGCATCGTTCATCGAACCGGCGCAGCGCGACGCACTGTACGCGCGCCTCGACACGTACTGGCAGGCCGCGTAACGGCCGGCATCGAGGAACGCCAGACAGATGAAACACGGCAACGGCATCCGCTTCGCGACCACCGTCCCGGCCCTGTGCCTGGACGACCGCGTGCGTGAGCGCGCGGCGACGGCGTCGTTTGCCGTCGCTCGCGCGTGCCTGCCGTCGCGACTTGCCGTTTCGCTCGCCGCCGCATCGGTCGCGAGCGCAACGGCTGCGAGGCCCGCCGGCAACCAC
>NZ_JAAGPB010000769.1:0-2711 GCF_017104585.1 Burkholderia sp. Ac-20392 | reverse complement strand
CGAGCTGCCGCTCGCGCAGCGCGAGGCGCAGGCGGCCTTCGGCGACGGCGGCGTGTACCTCGAACGCTTCATCGCACGGGCGCGCCACATCGAAGTGCAGGTGCTCGGCGACGGCCGCAACGTCGTCCACCTGTTCGAACGCGAATGCTCGCTGCAGCGGCGGCGCCAGAAAATCCTCGAGGAAGCGCCGTCGCCTTCGCTGACGCCTGCGCAGCGCAATGCGCTGTGCGCATCGGCCACGCGTCTCGCGCAAGAGGTTGGCTATCGCAGCGCGGGCACGCTCGAATACCTGTTCGACGACGCGCGCGGCGAGTTCTATTTCATCGAAATGAACACGCGCATCCAGGTCGAGCATCCGGTGACCGAGGCGATCACCGGCGTCGATCTCGTGCGCGAGACGCTGCGCATTGCCGACGGCGAGCCGCTGCGCTTCGCGCAGCACGACATCGCGATGCGCGGCGCGGCGCTCGAATGCCGGATCAACGCGGAAGATCCGCTGCAGGATTTCCGTCCGAACCCCGGCCGGATCGACGAACTCGTGTGGCCGACCGGCCCGGGCGTGCGCGTCGATTCGCTGCTCTACCCGGGCTACATCGTGCCGCCGTTCTACGATTCATTGCTCGCGAAGCTGATCGTGCACGACGAGAGCCGCGCGGCCGCGCTGCAGCGGATGGCCCGCGCACTGGGCGAGCTGCAGGTCGGCGGCCTGAAGACGACCGCGCCGCTGCACGTCGCACTGCTCGCGGACGACGACGTGCGCGCCGGGCGCTATCACACGAATTTTCTCGAAGCGTGGATGCCGCGCTGGCGCGAAGCCGCCGCCGCGCAACGACACGCAGCCGACAATGCAGACGCCGTGCGCGTCGGGGAGGCGATGTGACGACCCGTTATACGTTCGGCGGCGACGAGTTCGTGTTCGTCGAAATCAGCGAATCGATGTCGCTCGATGCGTTCTTCAAGGGCACGGCGATCACGCGCGAACTGCAGCGCCGCGCGGTGCCGGGCATCACCGAGATCTGTCCGGCGAATGCGTCCTACCAGGTGCGCTACGACCCGGACGTGATCGAGCCCGACGCGCTCGTCGCGCTGTTGAAGACGATCGAGGCCGAAGTCGGCGACGCGCCGCTCGAACTCGACACGCGCATCGTCGAGGTGCCGGTGCTCTACAACGACCCGTGGACGCACGAGACGCTGATGCGGTTTCGCGAACGCCACCAGGATCCGTCGTCGACCGATCTCGAATACGCGGCCCGCATCAACGGCAAGCGCGACGTCGATGAATTCATCGCCGCGCACTCGGGTTCGCCGTGGTTCGTGTCGATGGTCGGCTTCGTCGCGGGCCTGCCGTTCATGTACCAGATGGTCGAGCGCGAACGCCAGCTCGAAGTGCCGAAGTACCTGCGGCCGCGCACCGACACGCCGAAGCTGACGGTCGGCCACGGCGGCTGTTTCGGCTGCATCTACTCGGTGCGCGGCGCGGGCGGCTACCAGATGTTCGGCGTGACGCCGGCGCCGATCTTCGATCCGGAGCAGCGGCTCGGCTACCTGCGCGACTTCATGGTGTTCTTCCGGCCCGGCGACATCGTGAAATTCCAGCCGATCGATCGCGCGACCTACGATGCCGCGGTGGCCGACGTCGAAGCCGGCACCTTCTCCCTGCGCGTGCGCCCGGTGAAATTCTCGCTCGACGCCTTCCTGCGCGATCCCGATGCGGTCAACCGCTCTCTCGTCGAGGTGCTGCATGCAAGCTGACGCGCACAACCTGATCGAGGTCGTCAAACCCGGCCTCGCGACGTCGGTCCAGGACATGGGCCGGCAAGGCTACTACCACGTGGGCATTCCGCCGTCGGGCTCGCTCGACCAGTACGCATCGCGTGCGGCGAACCTGCTGGTCGGCAATCCCGAAGAAGCGGCCGTGCTCGAATGCACGCTGCTCGGCCCCGAGCTGATGTTCCATACGGATGCGCTGATCGCCGTCACCGGCGCCGAGATGACGCCGAAGATCGACGGCATCGGGCAGCGCTGCAACGTCGCGCTGCGGATCCGCGCGGGCAGCGTGCTGTCGTTCAACTACGTGAAGGCCGGCGCGCGCGCGTATCTCGCCGTCGCGGGCGGCATCGACGTGCCGGTCGTGCTCGGCAGCCGCTCGACCTACACGCTCGGCGCGATCGGCGGCCACGCGGGCCGGCGCCTGCAGAAAGGCGACCGGCTGCCGATCGGCGCTCCCGTCGGCACGCACCGCGAAGGGCGCGAGCTGCCGGCGGCCGTGAGCCGGCCGCTCGACAACCAGGTCGAACTGCGCGTGCTGACGGGCCTGTACCACTACCGGCTCACCGACGATTCGGCGCGCACCTTCTTCGACGACGAATGGACGGTCGCGCCCGAAGCCGACCGCATCGGCTACCGCTACAAGAACGGCCGCGCGCTGCAGTTCCGGCCGCGCGAGCAGCCGTTCGGCGCGGGCGCCGATCCGTCGAACATCGTCGACGCGTGCTACCCGATCGGCTCGATCCAGGTGCCGGCCGGGCTCGAGCCGATCATCCTGCACCGCGACGCGGTGTCGGGCGGCGGCTACGCGACGATCGGCACGGTCATCAGCGCCGACATGGACCTGATCGGCCAGATGCAGCCCAACCACCGCGCGCGCTTCGTGCGCGTGACGATGGCCGACGCGCTCGCCGCGCGCCGCGAGTACCAGCGGCGCCTCGCGA
>NZ_JAAGPB010000768.1:0-2767 GCF_017104585.1 Burkholderia sp. Ac-20392 | reverse complement strand
CGCTGTGGGCGCGCGCGAACGGGCAGCTCGACGGCGCGCAGCCGAGCCTCTTTCACGACGCGCCGTTCTACGACGTGTATCGCTGCGCGGATGGCGAATGCGTGACAATCGGTGCGCTCGAGCCGCCGTTCTATGCGCTGCTGGTCGAACGGCTCGGGCTGACCGACATCGATCCGGCGTCGCAGTACGACCGTGCGCGCTGGCCCGAGCTGAAGGCGCGTTTCGCCGACGTGTTCGCGCAGCGGCCGTCCGCGCACTGGCGTGAATTGCTCGAAGGCACCGACGCGTGTTTCGCGCCGCTGCTGAGCGTGGCCGACGCGGCCGCGCATCCGCACAACGCGGCGCGCGGGATCTATCGGACGGATGAGAACGGCAACGTGCGGGCGCGCGTGGCGCCGCGGTTTTTGCCGCTGGCGGGGGAGGGGGCGGAGTAGACGAGGCGGCATGCCGAGGTCGCCAAACCGGTGGCGAAATGTACTTCACTGAAAGGCTTCGCAAGCGGCGGGCGCCAATTTTGGTGCCAAATTAGATGCAACCGCCATTCTGCAAGAGAGGGAGCCGACATGCCTCGCACAATTCTGGCCGACTTTACCGCGAGCGTTTCAGATTTGAAGCGGAACCCGATAGGCACGGTCGCGGCGGGAGAAGGCTTCCCGGTCGCGCTTCTGAATCGCAACGAGCCCGCGTTCTATTGCGTCCCGGCGAAGACGTGGAAGGTGATGGTCGAACGTCTGGAGGATAGCGAAGATAACGGGCTGGTCGACAAGCGCGCCAATGAGAGAGTCGTCAAAGTCAAGCTGAAGGACCTTTGAACTTCAATTTCACGAACCTGTGTTGAAGGCGTGGACGATGCTCGATCGCACAGTTCGCGATCAGTTCAAATCCCGGCTCGCCGAGCGGCTCGAGAATCCTCGGATTCCGTCTGCAAAGCTGCATGGCCATCCGGATCGCTACAAGATCAAGCTACGCAGCGTTGGTTACCGGCTCGTCTACGAAGTGCGCGATTCGGAAGTGCTCGTACGGGTTGCAGCAGTCGGTCGACGCGAGCGCGATGCCGTCTATCTTGCCGCGATAAAGCGTTAGAACCACATGTACCGCACATGGGAGCGGCAAGCAGGCCCGCATGTCTGACCGCTCAACTCGACTACACGCTCATCGTCTTCTGGACGGAGGGGTGATCCTTCAAGCGCGGAGAACCGCTCACGCCGTTTCCTCCGGCGCATCCGGCATCTTGCCGTCGCCGACGCGGTTGATCGTACCCTGCGCGATCGCGACGAGCCGCTCGTGATCACCGTCGATGACGAACACATGACACTGGCAGGTCGCCTGGTGCCGCCCCGCGTAGACGAGCTTCGCGCGGGCGACGAGCGTGCCGTTCACCGCCGGTCGCAGGTAGTTGATCTTGTATTCCGCCGTGATCACGCGCGGGCCGAGCACGAGCGCGCCGGCGAACGTCAGCGCGTTGTCCGCGAGGTAGCTGATGACGCCGCCGTGCACGAAACCGTGCTGCTGCCGCAGTTCTTCACGCACGGGCAGGCACAGCGACACTTCGTTGTCGCCGATATGCATCAGCTCCGTGCCCAGCAGCATGCTGAACGGTTGCGCACGCAATGCGCCGCGCGCGTGGTCCGTGATGTCGGTCATCGACTTTCCTCGAAATGAGTGCCCGCTTGCGCTGAACTCTAGGAAGGGGGATGCGGATAAGCAAGGAAATTCGTCCGCATTTCGTGCAATTTTCGGCGCGATGCGACGCGATTATTGCGTCGAATGCCGTAGATTTCCCTGTTTGCGGGCGATTCCGCGGGAATGCGCGGGCAACGCGAACTTTGCCGCCGTCCGCCCTCGCCGGTCGCCCCTAAAGTCCGACGAAGAAATGCCGCTAATGCCGGGGCATTGCCTCATCGTCCGCTTTCCAGGAATCTCCCCCATGTTCGGAAAAATCAAGCTCGCGTCGGGTCTGCTCGGCGTGTTGACCGTGTTTTGCCTCTTCCTGTTCGCGATCGAGGCGCTCGGCTTCTGGGCGCTCAAGTCGACGCGCAGCGGCGTCGACGATCTGTCGAACGTCGCAATCACGCAGGTCGGCGCGGCCAGCCAGGCGACCCAGCAGCTGCTCGACGCGCGCATCAACCTGTCGCGCGCCGGCACGCGGATGGTGCGCGGCGGCCCGAAGCCGGAAGACATCATCCGCCATGCCGGCGCGTCGCTCGCGGAAGCCGACAAGGCGTTCGCCGCGCTGACGGCCGCGCAGCCGGTCGACGATGCCAACCGCGCGCGCGTCACGGCGCTTGCCGAGCGCTATCGCGCGCTGCGCGGCGCGCTGGGTGAACTCGTGCAGTTCCTCGACGCCGACAACATCCAGGCCTTCCTCGACCAGCCGACGCAGAGCATCCAGGACGCGTATATCGCCGAGCTGCGTCGCTTCACCGACTATGGCGGCGCATCGAGCCGCACCGCGCTCGACACGATCGACGGCGGCATGCTCTGGTTCAAGTCGGTCGGCATCGTGCTGCTGATGGCGATGCTCGCGGCGAGCGCGGCGATCTACGCGGCCGCGCGGCGCGCGGTCGTCGCGCCGCTGGAAGAAGCCGGCCGCCATTTCGAGCGGATCGCGCAGGGCCGGCTCGATGAAGTCGTGCGGGCAGGCGGCGTGTTCGAGATCGACCGGATGCTGCGCGGCCTCGCCACGATGCAGACGAGCATTGCGGGCACCGTGCGCACGGTGCGCCACGCGTCCGACGCGATCCACCTCGGCGCGGGCGAAATCGCG
>NZ_JAAGPB010000767.1:0-2948 GCF_017104585.1 Burkholderia sp. Ac-20392 | reverse complement strand
GCAGGCGCTCGCCGGCCAGCGTCAGCGGCAGCAGCGCGGTACGCGTGTCGACCGGCCGCCCGGCGCTGCTCGCATCGGCCGGCAGCGTCACGGCTTCGAGGCCGCCCGTGGCGAGCAGGTGCGGATCGTCGAACAGGTCGTGCGGTTTCGTGATCGGCGCGTACGGCAGGCCATTCGATTCGAAGATCGCGCCGATCTCCGCGGCCGAATGCGGCGCGAGCCGCGCGCGCAACTCGGGCAGCAGCCAGTCGCGCGCCTGCACGCGCAGGTTGTTGGTCGCAAGGCGCGGATCGTCCTTCAGCGCGGTCAGGCCGAATGCATCGCAGAACAGCGCCCACTGCGTATCCGACACGACCGCGAGAAAGATCTGTTCGCCATCCTTGACGGCAAACACGTCGTAGACGGCCCACGCGGAAATGCGGCTCGGCATCGGCGATGCGGCCTGCCCGGTCACCGCGAATTGCATCATGTGCTGCGCGACGAGGAACACGTTGTTCTCGAACAGCGAACTCTGCACCTGCTGGCCACGGCCGGTGCGCTCGCGCTGCGCGAGCGCGGCCATCGCACCGATCGCACCGAACATGCCGCCCATGATGTCGTTCACGCTCGCGCCCGCGCGCAGCGGCCGCCCTTCCGGGCCCGTCATGTACGCGAGGCCGCCCATCATCTGCACCACTTCGTCGAGCGCGGTGCGGTGCTCGTACGGCCCCGGCAGAAAGCCCTTGTGCGACACGTACACGAGGCCCGGATTCAACGCGGACAGCGCCGGATAACCGAGGCCGAGCCGGTCCATCGTGCCGCTCTTGAAGTTCTCGCTGAACACGTCCGCCGTCGCGATGAGCCGCAGCACGATCTCCAGCCCGCGCGGATCTTTCACGTCGACGGCAAGGCTCTTCTTGTTGCGGTTGAACATCCCGAAGAAACCCGCACCCGAACCGCGCAGTGCGCGGGTGCTGTCGCCCGCGATCGGTTCGATCTTGATGACCTCCGCGCCGAGATCGGCGAGCAGCATCCCGCAGGTCGGGCCCATCACCATGTGCGTCATCTCGATCACGCGCACACCTTCGTACGGCAGTGGCGAAGCCGGTTGGCGGTCGTTCATTGCGCGACTCCCGACAGGCATCCTTCCGGTTGCTCCGCGGTGGGAGAACGGCCGTCCGCGTAACGGAAGCCCTTCGGCAACCCGGCGTCCGGCACGTGGCCATACAGCGCCTCGTCCGGCAGCGCCGCGTGCAGGATCGCGCGCGCGGCAAGCAGCGCGTCGACGTCGACTCCCGTGTCGAATCCCATCGATTCGAGCAGGAACACGAGATCCTCGGTGACGATGTTGCCGGTCGCGCCCGGCGCGTACGGACAACCGCCGAGTCCGCCCTGGCTCGCGTCGATCGTCGTCACGCCCGCGTCGAGCGCCGCGACGACGTTCGCGAGCCCCTGCCCGCGCGTATTGTGGAAATGCGCGCCGCCCGCCTTGTCGCCGACTTCGCGGTGCAGCCGGGCGAACAGCCGGCGCACCTGCGCCGGGTTCGCATAGCCGCTCGTGTCGGACAGCCCGATTTCGTCGACGCCACATTCGGCCATCGCCACCGCCATCGCGATCGTCTCGTCGTCGCTGACGGCGCCCGCGATCGTGCAGCCGAACGCGACCGACACGCCCGCCTCGATCTGCACCGACGGAAACCGCGCATTGCGCAGCGCGACGATCGCGCGCACCTCGTCGACCATCTGCGCGGGCGTCTTGCGGATGTTCGCCAGCGAGTGCGCCTCCGTCACCGACACCGGCAGCGTCAGTTTGTGCACGCCTGCCTCGAATGCGCCCTCGGCACCGCGCAGGTTCGGCGCAAGCGCAGCGACATGCAGCCCGGGAATCGCCAGCGCGTGTGCAACGACTTCGCCCACATCGGCCATCTGCGGCAACAGCCTGGCCGGCACGAACGACCCGACCTCGATCTCGCGCAGGCCGGCCGCGGCCAGCGCGGTGATCCAGCTCAGCTTGCCGGCCGTCGACATCACGGCCTTGATGCTCTGCAGGCCGTCGCGCGGCCCGACCTCGCTGACCAGCACCTTCGGGTATTCGGAAACGCTCATTTGACACTCCATCGTTCTATCTGAAAGAACATCGTTCTGCTTGATAGAACTCTAAGCGCGCATCGAATGGGCGGTAAGCGGGGTATACCCGTGAAATTGCGATTTTATGGAACTTGAGTTCTGTCAGACAGAACGATATAGTCGACCGATCATCATCCGAAGGAAGCAGGCAGTGCCCAAGACTCACACCGATCACGCCGGCAGCGAGCCCGATTCGCCGGCCGAAGAAACGTCCAGCGGCGTCGCCGTTCTCGATCGCGCGTTCGCGATCCTCCGTGCGTTCGGGCAGACCGACGACCGGCTGTCGCTCGCGGAGCTGTCGCGCCGCACCGGGCTGTACAAGAGCACGATCCTGCGCCTGCTCACGGCGCTCGAACATGGCGGCTTCATGCGCAAGCTCGACGACGGCCAGTACGCGATCGGGCACGAGCCGCAGCGGCTCGCCGCGCTGTACCAGCGTTCTTTCCGGGTCGGCCCGGTGGTCGAGCCGCTGCTCGAGACGCTGAGCCGCGAACTCGGCGAAACGGCGTCGTTCTACGTGCGCCAGGGCGACATGCGTTCGGTGCTGTATCGGGTCGAGCCCGCGCGTGCGGTGCGCGTGTCGATTCGTGTCGGCGAGGAGTTTCCGGTGCGCCAGGGCGCGTCCGGGAAGGTGCTGCTGGCGTTCACCGACATGCAGGATGCGCAATGGAACGACGTGCGCGAACAGCTGTGGGCCGCGTCGTACGGCGAGCGCGATCCCGAGACGGCGTCGGCGTCCGCGCCCGTGTTCGGTGCGGCCGGCGAGTGTGTCGGCGCGCTGACCGTATCGGGCCCGAAATCGCGGCTCGCCGACGCGCCGGCGATGGCGGCGGCACTCGCGA
>NZ_JAAGPB010000074.1:0-25926 GCF_017104585.1 Burkholderia sp. Ac-20392 | reverse complement strand
GGAGTTGAGACGTTGCCTCTTCCGATCTATCGCGCGCAGCGTCGATGCGGGCTGATGCGCGAGCCAGCGGCGGGCATCGTCGAGCAGGCCCGGCGACGGCGCGTCGATCGAGCGACGCAGCCAGCCGGGCGGATCGGCGCGCAAACCGTCGAGCATCGTGTCGGCTTCGTCGGGCGTCATGCGTCCGACCGACGCCGACCAGAACGCATCGTCGAGCGTGAAGTTGCCTTCGACGTTGACGATCCGCCGCACGCGTTCGGGATGCGCATGTGCGAACAGCATCGCGATCGCGCCGCCGACCGAGTGGCCGACGACATCGACCGGTTGCGCACCGAAGTGCGTATCGACGGTGTGGCGAAGATGCTCGACCTGCGCGGCGAGCGTGATCGCATCGAACGGTACCGTGCGATGCGCGCCGTAGCCGAGCAGGTCGGGGGCGAGCTGCGGGCCGTTCCATCCGCGCACGTCGAGCGTGCCGATGAAACCGTGAATGAAGACGGCGGGCGTGGGCTGGGTCATGGAGCGGGCGCGGAAGGAAGGGGCGGCAATTCGAGTTCGGCGAGCAGTTCGTCGAGTTCGAGCACGTGCGTGCGGTCGTGGTCGAGCAACTCGCGCACGAGTTCGTCGAGCGACATGCGGCGGACGCCGTCGCGCAACCCGCAGCGCGCGAGCTGCGCGGAATCGAGTGCGGCCGCGGTTGCACACAGCGCGGCGCGGCCGGTGCGGAATGCCGTGACGGCAGCGTCGAGCGGCTGCGCGAGATAGTCGCGTTGCGCGGCGAGCACGGTACCGTCGACGGACGCGATCACCGGCAGTTCGAGCGTGCGCACGGCGTCGATGCGTTCGGCGAATATCGCGTCGAGATCGCGCAGGTGGCAGGCGTGCTCGACGAGCGAGAAGCCCGTGCCGTCGGGGCGGCGTGTCCACAGTGCGGCCGGCACGTGCGCCGCATACGCGGCGAGCCGGTCGGGCAGGCGGGCGAGCGCGGCGACGACGTCGGCAAACGGCAGCAACTGCGGATACGCGCTGAACACCGCGCCGTAGCTGAACAGCGTGCCGCCGAGCCGCCCGCGCGCCTGCACGACGTCGTGGCCGTGACGGCGCATCACTTCCGCGACCATTGCACCGCAGAACTGGCGGGCCGTCGTGTCGGTTTCGATTTCGGGGAATTTCAGTGCGATCTCGTGCTGGATCGCGCCGATTGCGGCGACGCCGACGCGCGACAGCGCCGCGAATTCGACGTAGTGCGCGGGTTGCACGATCAGCGCTTCGAGCTGGACGCCGAGCGGTGTGGTGCGAAAACGGTCGAAACGGGAATGCATGAGGGAAAGAATCCTCCGAGTAACGTATCAAAACGATACGTTACTCGGAGGAGGGACGTCAACAGGCGCAAGCGGGCAATGCGTTGCGTCACTCCTTGCCGGCACCCTTGGCGGCCTGTTCGATCAGCTTCGCGACTTCGGCCGGATGCGAGATGTACGCGACGTGGCTCGACTTGAGTTCGATCGTCTTGCTGCCGGCCCGTTGCGTCATGAAGCGTTCGAGTTCGGGGTTGATCGCACGGTCCGCGGTGGCGACCACGGCCCAGCTCGGCTTGGTCCGCCATGCGGCGTGCGTGATCGGCACGCCGAATGACTGCGCGGCCGGCGTCACCTGCGAGATCGCCATGAATTTCGCTTCGGCGGCCGGCACGTCGGCCGCGAAGTCGGCGTGGAACGACGCTTCGTCGAAGTACAGATGGCCGTCTTCGGTGGCCTTGATCGCCTTCGTCGCGGGCGGCGTCTTCTTGGTCAGGTCGAGCGGGCTTTCGCCGGTATCGGGCTGGAACGCGGCCACGTAGACGAGGCCCGCGACCTTGTCGTCGTTGCCGGCTTCGGTGATTACCGCGCCGCCGTAGCTGTGGCCGACGAGGATGCTCGGGCCGTCCTGCGCGTCGACGACACGCCGGGTTGCCTTCACGTCGTCGTCGAACGACGTTTCCGGCTGTTGAACGACGGAAACCTTGTAGCCGTCACGCGTCAGGATGTTCGAGACGGCTTGCCAGCCCGAGCCGTCGGCGAAGTAGCCGTGGACCAGCACGACGTTCTTGACGGGGGCGGCAACGGCGGCGTGTGAGCCGAATGCGGCGGCGGAAACGGCGAGTGCCGCGGCGATCTGGCGGACTTGGGACAAGCGCTTCATTTTCATTCTCCAGGAGGAATACAGGGTAGGAAACCGTCGGATATCGACAGGCGTCTTGTTCTGTCGATGTAGACATCCTACTAGTAGGTAGGATGAGCGACAAGGAGAAATCACGACTGGAAAAGACTATCTCAGGGCGGTAAACTATCCCTGTTTTTCATCCGACTAGATGGTAGGCAGATATGACGGTAACGGGGGACAGTACGGCGGGCCGCATTCTCGAAGCCGGGCGGCAACTGATCATGCGGCGCGGCTACAGCGGGTTCAGCTATGCCGACATCGCCGACGCGATCGACATCCGGAAGGCGAGCATTCACCACCATTTCCCGACGAAGGCGGATCTGGCGGTCGCCGTGCTGCAGCAGTCGCAGGCGAATTTCGATGCCGATATGTCGCTACTCGAGTCGAGCGGCGCCGACGCGCTGGTGCAGATGCGCGCGTACATCGGCTACTGGGAACGCTGCATCGCGGACGACAGCGCGCCGTTCTGCGTCGCCGGCATGCTCGGCGTGGAGCTGCCGGCGCTGCCTGACGAAGTCGCGCGGGCGGTGAAGGCCCATTTCGACGACCTTTCCGCGTGGCTGGTGCGTGTGCTCGAGACAGGGGTGCGAGACGGTGTCGTGCAGCCGGGCGTGTCGGTGCAGACCGAGGCCGCGACGTTCGTCTCGCTGGTCTATGGCGCGATGCTTGCCGCGCGGGCGTATGGCAATGCCGGGATGTTCAGGGACGTGACCGGCGGCGCGGTCGAGCGGCTCGCGGTGCCGCGCACGCGCGCGTGAGCCGCGCACGCGTCAGCGGGTAGGGGCGGCGCCCGGCGGTCGTGCAAAACCGTCGGACGCCGCCTGACTCAAGCGGGCTTCCTGGCCTCGGCTTGCGCGTTCAGCCGTGCCTTTTGCTCTTGCAATGCTTCCGTGAAGGCCGGGCTGAAGTCTTCCACCTCGAACAGCGGGCGGATCTCGATGTCGGAGTCGCCGGGCATCGGGTTCGGGCAGCGCTTCACCCATTCGACCGCTTCTTCCATCGATTTCACCTGCCACAGCCAGAAGCCGGCGACGAGTTCCTTCGTTTCGGCGAACGGGCCGTCGGTGACGGAGCGGTTCTTGCCGGCAAAGTGCACGCGCTTGCCGCGCATGCTCGGGTGCAGCCCGTCGGCGGCGAGCAGGATGCCGGCTTGCGCCAGTTCTTCGTTGAACCGGCCCATCGCGGCAATCATTTCGGGGTCGGGCATCCGGCCGGATTCGGAATCGGTGGTGGCTTTGACGATGACGAGGACGCGCATGGTCGTTTCTCCTTGAAGGGAATGAGGGGGCGCCGCCGGCTGTGCCGACGGCAAAAACGAGCGATTACGACAATACGACGCACGACGGCGACGAGATTCGACATCGGGCACGACAAATTTTCAATGGCGTGTGCACCGGCGGGCCCTGCCGCGGAGCCCGTCGCCAAAACTGGTATGCTGATCCTCACCACGTTCATGCGGAGGATGCCATGGCTGCTAAGGAAGTCTCGAAGAAGAAGTACCTGAAAATCCTGAACAAACGCCTGCGTGCCGAGCCGGCGGCTCCGGCTGGCGCGTCGTTTGTTTTTTTCCCGCTGGGTGCGAAGGCGAAGAACGCGACGGGTGTCGTGTCCGGCGATACGCGCAGCAAGCGCGAACTGGCGGTGATGGCCGCGGTCCAGCGCAAGGCGGCCGAAGAGTTCGTCGTCGCCAGCGCCTGACCGGAACCAGCTGCACCGCCGCTGGATTGCCGCTTCCGCTGTTTAAGCGGCGGCGGCCTCGCAATGCGCGATCGCGCCGGCGAGCACGCGCGGGATGTCGTGCGTGATGGCCGGGCCGTGCATCGGCAGGATGACGTCGAGATCGAGCGCCTGGATCCGGCGCAGCGCACTCGCCAGGTGGGCGAGCGACGGCAGGTAGTCCGAGCGCCGGATCGACTCGACGATCGCCGGCAGCGGATCGTCGGCGGCTTCGTCGCCGAAGCGCATCAGGATGTCCGACGACAGCAGCGCCTTGTACGTCGGCAGATACACGACCAGCGCATCCCATTGATGGACGTGCTTCGTGAAGATCGGCACGACGTCGACGCCGGAAATCGTCGTCGGCTCGCCGTCCTTCAGCGGCTTCGCATGCACACCGAAAATATCGGCCAGCCCGTGCGTGCAGATCGGATGCGCGTACGCGACGAGCGCCGGATTGGCCGCGAGGAAGTCGGGCAGCGCGCCCATCTCGTCGACTTCGAAATGCGGGACGATCACGCTGCTCACCATCGACGGCGTGATGCCGACGGTCGCGAGGCTCGCGGTCAGTTGCGGAAAATTGGAACGCGTGCCCGTTTCGATGCAGACGACGTCGCCGTTCGGCGAGCGGACGAAGAACTGGCTGAAGCCGAGCTTCAGCTTGTCGATGTAGGTCGTTGCGCGAAACAGGCCGCTGCGGATTTCTTCGATACGAGCGTGGTCCATCGATGCGATCCTTGCGCGGGCAGTGGGGGCCGGACACCACCGTCGCGCGATCGCCGCAATGCGTCGCCGGGCGCGCGCGCGTCTCGGTGCCTCGATTCAGTCTAGCAGCGTCGATCCGGTCGCGAATCCCGTCACTTCACGCAGCGTCAAACCGAGCCGAGCGCTGAACGCCTTCCCGGCCGTCAAGACCCCCCGGGCTGATTGCGCGCTCAGGACACCTTGTCCGCCGCAGCCGCATACCTGCCACCGCCACCCGCTTCATCGCCCGCCGCGAGCTGTTCCAGCGCGAGGCCCTTCGTCTCGATCCCGAGCGTCCAAACGGCGAACGCGGCCGCGACGAACGACAACGCACCGAGCGTGAACACACCGCCCTGGCCGAACACGGGCAGTACGACGCCGACCACGTAAGGCCCGATCAGCGAGCCGACCCGCCCGATCGCCGATGCGAAGCCCGAGCCCGTCGCGCGCGCGCCGGTGCCGTACAGCTCCGGCGTGTACGTGTACAGCGCGGCCCACATCCCGAACAGGAAGAACTGCATCGCGAGGCCGGTGCCGATCAGCAGCGCCATGCTGCCGCCGTACAGCGCGCTCTGGCCGTAGGCGAACGCCATCGCGCCGCCGCCGATCAACGACGCGATGCAGGTCGGCTTGCGCCCCCAGCGTTCGACGAGCCACGCGGCGCACAGGAAACCCGGCACGCCGCCGAGCGAGATCAGCACCGTGTAGAACACCGATTTCGTGACTTCGAAGCCGGCCTGCTGCAGCAGCGCGCCGAGCCACGACGTGAGGCCGTAGAAGCCGAGCAGCGCGAAGAACCACAGCAGCCACACCATCACCGTGCGGCGGCGGTACGCGCCGCTCCAGATCTCGCGCAGCGCGCCGCGCCCGCGGGCGACGACGGGCTCGGCGAGCCGCGACGGCGGCGGCAGCGTCGTGACGCCGGCCGAGCGCATCACCTTCGCCTCGATCGTGTGCATCACCGTGTCGGCTTCCGTGTGCCGGCCCGCATGCTCGAGCCAGCGCGGCGATTCCGGCACGATGCGGCGCACGACGAGCACGAACACGGCGGGAATCGCGAGCAGCGCGAACACGGTGCGCCAGCCGAACTGCGGCAGCACGAAGTACGCGACGATGCCGGCCGTGATGAAGCCGAGCGGCCAGAAGCCGTCCATCAGCGCGATCAGGCGGCCGCGCTTCTCGGTCGGCACGAATTCGGACAGCAAGGTCTGCGCGACCGGGAATTCCATCCCCATCCCGATCCCGAGCAGCACGCGGTAGACGATCAGCGCGTCGACGCTCTGCGCGGTCGAGCACAGGTAGGAGGCCGCGCCCCACAGCACCATGCTCCACTGGAACACGGGCCGGCGGCCGAAGCGGTCGGCTAGCAGGCCGGCGACGGCCGCGCCGAGCACCATCCCGAAGAAGCTCGCGCTCGCGACGAGGCCGGCGGCCGCGGTCGACAGGCCGAACTCCTTGCGGATCGAGCCGAGCACGAACGTCATCGTGCCGAGGTCGACCGAGTCGAAGAAGAACGCGATCGCGATGATGAAGAAGATCCGCTTGTGATAGCCGGAGAACGGCAGGCGTTCGAGCCGGGCGGCGGCGGAGGCGGGAGCGGTGGCGGCGGGCATGGCGTCCTCTGAAATGAAAAGGGGCCTCGCAGCGCATGCTCCAAGGCCCCGATGCTTCGGTATTCAGTAGACGCGACCACAAAATGCCGCATCAGAGGAAAAGCGCCGCCTGCTTGCCCAAATGCGTCATCGCCGGCGGTGCGGGGTGCGGCCGTTTTGCGTCAGTTCTTCAGCTTGTAGCCGGTGCGGAACATCCACGCGACGATCGCCAGCAGGATCACGAGGAACAGCGACGTCGCGCCCAGGCTGACGCCCACGTGCACGTCGGCGATCCCGTAGAACGACCAGCGGAAGCCGCTGACCAGGTAGACGATCGGGTTGAACAGCGTGACGACGCGCCACGCGGGCGGCAGCATGTCGACCGAGTAGAAGCTGCCGCCGAGGAACGTGAGCGGCGTGATGATCAGCAGCGGCACGAGCTGCAGCTTCTCGAAGCTGTCGGCCCAGATGCCGATCACGAAGCCGAACAGGCTGAACGTGATCGCCGTCAGCACGAGGAACAGCACCATCCAGAACGGATGCAGGATGTGCAGCGGCACGAACAGGCCGGCCGTCGCGAGGATGATCACGCCGAGCAGGATCGACTTCGACGCGGCCGCGCCCACGTACGCGATCACGATCTCCCAGTACGACACGGGCGCGGAGAGAATCTCGTAGATCGTACCCGTGAAGCGCGGGAAGTAGATGCCGAACGACGCGTTCGAAATGCTCTGCGACAGCAGCGACAGCATCACGAGCCCCGGCACGATGAACGAGCCGTAGCCGATGCCGTTCACGTCGCTGATGCGCGAGCCGATCGCGGAGCCGAACACCACGAAGTACAGCGACGTGGAGATCACCGGCGCGATGATGCTCTGCATCAGCGTGCGGCGCGTGCGGGCCATTTCTGCGCGGTAGATCGCGCGGATGCCATGCAGGTTCATGCGCTGGCTCCTTGCATGCCGTTGCGGCGGTTGTCGATCAGGCTGACGAAAATGTCCTCGAGCGAGCTCTGCGTCGTGTGCAGGTCGCGGAAGCCGATGCCGGCCGAGCCGAGCGCGTTGATCAGCTTCGCGATGCTCGCATCGTCGCGCTGCGAGTCGTACGTGTAGACGAGCGCGGCGCCGTCGTCCGCGCGTTCGAGGCCGAACGGCGCGAGCGCGGGCGGCACGTCCGCGAGCGGGTGCTCGAGCTGCACCGTGAGCTGCTTCTTGCCGAGCTTGCGCATCAGTTCGTGTTTTTCCTCGACGAGCACGAGCTCGCCGCCGAGGATGATGCCGATCCGGTCGGCCATTTCCTCCGCTTCCTCGATGTAGTGCGTGGTCAGCAGGATCGTCACGCCGTTGTCGCGCAGCGAATCGACGAGCTTCCACATGTCGCGACGCAGCTCGACGTCGACGCCGGCCGTCGGTTCATCGAGGAACAGGATGCGCGGTTCGTGCGACAGCGCCTTCGCGATCATCACGCGGCGCTTCATGCCGCCGGACAGCGTCATCAGCTTGTTGTCGCGCTTGTCCCACAGCGACAGCGCCTTCAGCGTCTTCTCGATATAGGCGGGATCGGGCGCCTTGCCGAACAGGCCGCGGCTGAACGACACGGTCGCCCAGACGGTCTCGAACGCGTCGGTCGTCAGTTCCTGCGGCACGAGGCCGATCAGTTCGCGGGCCGCGCGGTATTGATCGCGGATGTCGTGGCCGCCGACCGTCACGCGGCCTTCGGTCGGCGTGACGATGCCGCAGATCGAGCCGATCAGCGTCGTCTTGCCGGCGCCGTTCGGCCCGAGCAGCGCGAAGATCTCGCCGGGGCGGATGTCGAGGGTCACGTGCTTCAGCGCCTGGAAGCCGGACGCGTAAGTCTTGGAGAGGTCGGAGACGGAAAGGATCGGTTGCATGCTCACGGATGGCACGGCCGGCCGGCGCAACGACGTACACCGTGCGTGCCCGGCGCCGCCGCCGCTGTGAAGCGGCCGGGACCGGGGACGGCATGGCGAACGGGCGTCATGTCGAACGGCATGGTGGTGCGGGATCGCGGGATCGCCATATTAGCAATCGATAGATGGAAATGCATTCTCGTGGAAAGGGCGCGCGTTGCCGGCGCCGGATTTGCGTGAATTGACGGTGCATTGCTGAATAACGCGTTGATTTATTTGTAATGCATGAACAATTCGTGCCGTTTTCGGCGAACCGGGCAGTGATCGCGTTTCGGTTCGGCGGCGGCGCGGCTGGTCGGCCGACTGTGCCGCCCGAAGGCCGTCGTGCCGTACCGGGACGGCATGCGCGGCGCTCGCGATAATGCGTTCCTTTCATCGTTCACGGAGCGGGGCGCATGTCTTTGATCGATTTCAAATCCGTGGCGGCGGCGCAGGCCGTCGCGTGGAAATCCACGATCGTCGGCGAGGTGGGGCCGGCCAGGATCAAGGTGCTGCGCATGGATGCGCAGGCTTACGAAGCGGAAGTGCACGACTACAACGAGGGGCTGCTGGTGCTCGACGGCCGGATGATGCTCGAGGTCGGGGGCGAGACGGTCGTGGTCGAGGCCGGGCAGATGTACCTGGCGCTGGCCGGAACCCTTCATGCGGTGCTGCCGGGCAGCCACGGCACGCTCGCGATCATCGATGTGTAAGGTTGCGCCGCAACATGCGTGAAAGCGGCTCAGGCCCGGCTGGCTTGGTCAGGCGCGGGTTGGCAGTCGCCGTTCAAACGCGTGTTATACAGCCTGGGTATTTGTCTGAGCAAATAAATTGAAGGCTGTTTGAAAATCTGTCAAATACCGTGTAAACGCTAGGATTGCGCGGTTTCGGTCGTTTGGAACTCTGCATCCATTTACTTGTGGGTATCGTCCGATCATAGTCTCGACAAACGACGCATCACGATAACGAATCAAGCGTACGGATGGAGACCAATACATGAGACGCCTTTCCGCGGGGCCAGTCGGACTGCCGTTTCCCGTTTTTTCGCTGAATGCAGACGCGATGCCGATCGCGGACCTGCATTGCCCTGTCGCCGTGTAGCGGCGAACCATTTCCCGTTTCGATCGTTCTCACGGCGCCGTGCCGCATGACGGCGCCGCGGGAGAGCGCTTGTCTGCCGCCGCGGCGTGTGCCGCATTTGCCTGACCGGCATCGCGGCCGTCTTGCGCGCACCGTCATGCGCCGCGCGTTCGTGCCGCGGCGCGATACCAACCGGCGGGCCATGCAGCCTGTCCGGACGAGACTTGTCGTACCTGAAAAGGAGGGGTTGATGATTTGCATTCCTGAATGGCGGAAGGCGATTCTGTCGTGCGCGGTACTGGCGTTGCCGTTCGTCGCCGGTTGCGGCGGCGGTGATGATCCGGGGCCGATCAATGTGCCGCAGTGCTCGGGCAGCGCATGCGGGCCGAGCGGGGCTGAAACGACACCGCCGGTCGTGACGAAGCTGTGCCCGGACGCGCTCGATTACACGACGACGTATACGGGTGGCGCAGGCAGCGGCGAGTACGTGAAGGTGAAGTTCGATACCACGAAGCTCACCTATCAGATGCAGTTCATCGACTCGTCGGTGCCGACGTCGGCGGGGCAGATCAACAACACGCGCGCGGGCCTGACGATCAGCGGCGCGTTCCATCATCCGACCAATCTCCCGACCGCCGAGCAGAACCGCTGCGCATTCGTGCTCGACAGCGGTGTGACGAGCGACGGCACGTATTCGGTGACGATCAATCGCGCGGATCCGCCGATGCTGTTCGTCGGCAACGGCGTCGTGGGCGGCGGGATTCCGGGCGCGACGATCGCGTTCCAGGGGATCGAACTTGCGCCGGGTTTCTTTATTGGCTCGGTGCCGTCGCGCACGTTCGACTTCTATCCGTTCATTGGCTTTACCAACACTGAAACGGATTTCACGAAGGTAGCCGGCGCGTACAACGAAGTCGGCATTCACCTGTCGCCTACGGGCACCGGCTATCAGACCACGACGCCACAAGGATGGCAACCGGACGTCGTGAACTGGAACCAGACGCTGAATGCCGACGGGACGTGCACGATCACGCAGGGGAGCGACTACTCCTGCAGAACGACCGGCATGCCGTGGACGTTGCGCAAGAATGCGGACGGCACGTCCGACAACGTATTCGTCAGCAACGCGCCGGCTGGCCAGCCGTATCCGAGTGCGGGCCAGGGGCAACCGCTCGTGATCATCACGCCGAGCCAGGCGCACGGCGTGATGATCGTCGGCAAGCTGAACGGCGCGCTGGTGCCGGTCGTGATTCGCGTCGGCTATGCGTATGCCGCGCCGGGCAACCCGCTGGGTTCAGTGGCGGATGCGGAAGTCGGCATCTCGATGCTCGCGCCTTCCAAAGCCCTGGCGACGAACCTGCTGAAGGGCGGGTTCATCGGTGCGACGAGCGCATCCGCGTGCGGTGTGGTGACCAACAACGGGCCGTCGAGCAACGCAGCGGTTTCCGGGCCGGGCTTCAATGGGCTCGTCCCGCATCCGGACCTGCCAGGCGTGTACAACACCACATTCAATTTCTTCTCGCCGTCTGCCGGCAACTGTACCGACGGCACCGCCGTATCGACCATCGCGGCGAACTACACGTCGACGCTCTTCCAGGGCAATACCGCGGCATTCATCGATCCGCAGACGTCGTCGGAGACGGCTCAGTTCGGGCTGGACTATACGCAGACGTCGCCCGGCAAGATCGCGGTCACGGCCAACAGCGACTTCAACGCGAAGGGCGCCAGCGGCAACGTGGCGATCTTCAAGAAGGGCGATACGGGCTGGATCGTGACAGCCGGCAACGTCTACGCGATGGTCGTCAACAACAGCCAGGTCAATCCGTTCTTCACGGTCGGCGCATTCGTCCAGTAACCCTGCACTGAACACGTAACACCGGCGGCGCATGCGTCGCCGCCGGCGAATAGAATTTCAAGAGGATTCCTATGAATTTGAAGCAATGGATGGCCGCGGCGTCGCTCGCGCCCGTGCTGGCCGCATGCGGCGGAGACGGCGACCCGCCGCCCGCACCGGTAGTCCGGCTGTGCCCGCAGACGATCGACTACAACACGGTGTTCATCGGCGGGTCGGGGTCGGGCGAGCTCGTGAAGGTGCAGCTCGACACGACGAAGATGACGTACCGGATGACGTATCTCGCATCGCCGGTGCCGACCACCACGGGCACCGTGCAGCCGACGCGCGACACGGCGCCGGCCAACGTGGTCGACGGCACGCTGGCCGACGAAACGGGGCTGCCGACCGTGAAGCTGAACCAGTGCACGTTCCGGATGCAGAACGCGAGCCTCGACCCGAACCGGCCCGCGCGGCTGTTCCTCGGCGAAGGCGTGCTGGGCGGCGCGATTCCCGGCGCGACGATCCAGTTCAACGGCGTGATCGGCGTCGGCAAGATTCCGCAGACGACGTTCCCGTACTACCCGTTCATCAGCTTCTCGTCGCTGGAAACCGACCTGACGAAGATCGCCGGCAAGTACAACCAGCTCGGCTATCACCAGGTGCCGTCGCAGAGCTTCCAGCCGGTGGCGCTCGACCAGCAGGTGACGATCAACGCCGACGGCAGCTACGTCGAGACCGACAACTTCGGCAAGAAGAACGGCGGGCAGCCGCTCGCGTCGAGTGCGACCGTGAACCAGCCGTTCACGCTGCGGCCCGATGCGCCGGCGTTCCAGTCGCTCAACTACCTGCCGCAGATTCCGCCGACGCTCGCGGCGGTCGATCCGGCGAAGGCCGGCAAGGGGATCCTGATCGTCGGCAAGCTGCGCAACCAGCTCGTGCCGATCTTCATCCGCACCGGTGCTGCCAACGCGGACCTTACGCAAGGCCCGCCGAGCGCGGACGACGAATCGGGCATCTCGTTCCTGAGCCCGCAGACGGCGATCGCGCAAGGCTCGCAGAACGGCGAATACACGGGTGTCGACAGCGCGTTCAACTACCGCGCGACCGCGCTCGTCGGCGCACAGGCCACGCTGCTCGATCCGTTCAATGCGTCGCAGGCCGCGCTCACGCGCGCGCTGAACCTCGACTACACGCAGAAGATGCCGGGCGTCGTGACGACCGTGCATGCGGATGCGGCGTCGGGGCCGGCGACGGGCAAGTTCGTGTTCACCGGCGGCGTATTCGGGTTCCTCGACATGAACGATACGAGCAACCCGTACTTCACGGTCGGCGCATTCGTGCAGTGACGCACGCCTGGATGGAGACACGGTGGCGCCGCGCGCAGATGCGCGGCGCCCGGACAGAATGAGGGGAGACTTCATGAAGAAGCTGATTGTCGCGGGTGTCGTCGCAGGCGTGTCGACGCTCGCATCGGCCCAGCAGGCGGGCGACAACGTCGCGACGCTGGGCTGGCTGCACATCATGCCGCAGGATTCGACCAACGGGCTGACGACGAATCTTGCCGGCATGCCGATCAACGGGCCGCTGCGCCTGCCCGGATCGTTCACGTCGCCGGGCACGAGCCTGACGGTCAACAATGCCGATACGGTCGGCCTCACGCTCACGCACTTCTTCACCGACCACATCGCGGTCACGTCGGTGCTCGGCGTGCCGCCCGAGTTCACGCTGACCGGGCACGGCTCGATCCGGCCGCCCGGTCCGGCCGGGGCGCTCGGCAGCGTCAACATGGACAATCCGGCGAACCAGCCGGCGGTGAAGAATGCGCGGCAGTGGAGCCCGACGATCATTCTGCAGTACTACTTCAATTCGTCGACGGCGCGGTTTCGCCCGTTCGTCGGGATCGGCGTGGCCTACAGCTGGTTCAGCAACATCGAGCTGAACGGCAACTTCGCGAAGGACATCAACGAGAACCTCGGCAGCGTGCTCGCGGCCGGCGCCGGCAAGCCGGGGGCGACTTCGGTGGAGGGCAAGGCGTCGTCGTCGTTCACGCCGGTCTACAACGTCGGCGCGAGCTATGCGATCGACAAGCACTGGGGCGTAACGGCGACGCTGACCTACATGCCGTTGAAGACCTACTCGTCGCTGGTGATCAAGGCGGCCGACGGCTCGACGCTCGCGACCACGCGCACGAAGTTGAAGGCCGACCCGCTGATCACGTTCGTCGGGATTTCCTACAAGTTCTGAGCCGACCGGTGCGCATGACGCGCGCCGGCGGCTTCCTGCGACCGGCTGGCCGATGTCGTTCCGGCTGGAAGGTCGCGTTCTTGGCGGCGTGCCGCCATTTGTGAAGAGAGGGGGCAGTTCAAATGAGCATTCGCAAAATCGTATCGCTTGTTGCTGCAGTGGCTTTCACCGCGGTTTCGGCCGCGCCTGCTTTCGCCGTTACCGTTTCACGTGCCGACGGCCAGCCGATGAACCCGAATGGCGAGCCGTTCTCGGCGTCGGGGATCACGAATCTCAGCAAGGGATCGATCAGCGCATCGTGTACCGCGACCTTCAACGGCACGATCACGTCGACCGGCATCGTCAACATCACGTCGACGCAGTTCACCGGCGGCGGGACGTGCGGCCTCATCGCCGGCAGCGCGAGCAGCGCGTCGCCGTGGACGGGGCAGGCTGACAGCACGACACAGCTGTCGATCAATAACGCGAAGGTGACCGTGACGCTGCTCGGCACCTGCGGGCCGAGCAAGGTCGTGACGGCGTGGAGCGATCCGAACTCGTCGCTGACGTTCAACAATGCCGTGCTGACGCCGGATTGCACGGTGGGCGGCACGGTCCTGACGTCGCCGAAGTTCCACGTGCAGTAAGCGTCGCAGATCGAAGCAGGATGCCCGCCGCGCGCGAGGGCCGTGCGGTATGTGCGGCGGGTATTCGCGGCTTCGATGGGTTCGTGCCGTCGCGTGTATCGGCGCGGCGGTGCGGATTCATTCTGCAGAGCGGTCGTGTTTCTCGTGCAAGGCCGCCATATATCAAGAGAGAGGGCCGTACAGATGAAAATTCGTCAGATTGCATCGCTTGTTGCTGCAGTGGTGTTCACCGCGGTTTCGGCTGCGCCCGCGTTCGCAGTGACCGTTTCGCGCGCGGATGGGCAGCCGATGAATCCGAACGGCGAGCCGTTTTCCGCGACGGGGCTGACAACGATCGGCAAAAAGTCGATCAACACCAACTGCGCCGTGACGTTCAACGGAACGATCACGCCGGCGGGTGTCATCAATATCACGTCCGCGCAGTTCAACGGGGGCAACTGGTGCCCGCTGATCAGCAGTACAGCGAGCAGCGCCTCGCCGTGGACGGGGCAGGTGGACAGTACGACACAGCTCTCGATCGACAACGCGCAGGTGAGCTTTACGCTGCTCGGCCCTTGCGGCCCGAGCAGGCTCGTGGCGGCCTGGAATGATCCGAATTCGTCGCTGACGTTCAACAATGCCGAATGGACACCGGACTGCCGGCTGGCCGGTACGCTCATCGCTTCGCCGAAGCTCCACGTGCAATAAGCATCGCGGATCGACGGGAGGCGCCCGCCAGCACATATGACGGGATTCCGCTTTCTCGATGTATCCGTGTCGTCGCGCGTATCGGCGTGACGGCAGGCTGACCACACGTGTCGCGATCCGATGCGCGTGGTCTTGCAGGGTTGGTACGGCGTATGGCGCCGCTCGACCCGACTGAACTACCACTATTTTAATTGGCCAGAACTATCCCGGAAGACCCATGCTTACCGATCCCGCAAAGTATGGAGATGCCCGCGGCGCGACGCCTGACCGGCTGCGCACGGCCGCGTGGCTGCAGTACCTGATCGAACGACTCGACGCCGCCGCGTGCGCAGCGGAGGCGAGTGACGCCGGTGACACGACAGTCATCACATCGCACGCGATACGCATGCGGGGTGGCGCGAATCTGTCCCGAGAAGCGACAGCGGCGCTTCACCGGCTCGCGCCGTGGATTGCATCGGACGGCGGTGCCTGCGCATGCGATCTGACTGACCCGATCGGTGCATGCTCGCATGTGCCGTCGATGCAGCAACTCGCCGAAGCCGAACGCAGCTGTCCCGGCTCGCGCGCCGTGTTCGACACCGCGCACGGTGTGATCGATGCATGCGCATTCGACGATCCCGATGTCGGCTGGGCCGCGCTCGAGCGGATTGCCGGTGGTGTCGAAGGCAATGGGGGCGATGACGGTGAATGCACCGAACATGAAAAGGGCGCGCGGGACGACATGCCGCCTGCGAAGAACCTGAGAGAAAGGCTGGCGGTCGTCGCGGCGGCGAGTGGAGCAACGTCGGCGATGCCTGGCGCCGTCATCGACGCGATCGTGCTGCGCGCGTGCGGGCTGCGCGACGATGCATCGCGCATCGACGAGATGGCTGCGCTTGTGACGTTCTCGGCCGCGCTCGCCGCTGGCGGCGGAGCGTCTGTTGCCGCGTATGGCGGTCAGCACAACCTCGTTGCACGAGCCATTCACACGCATCGTGCCGATCTCGCGTCGGTGGACGGGCTGCTTGCGGCGTTGTCCGTGTGCCGACTCGATCAACTCGTCGGCGCGGGTAGTTTCTGGGCCTACTATTTGCTGGCGGGCATCGTGATCGCGGCACCGGACGCCGTGCGGGAAGTCGGTCGCCGCTTTCATGGTGACGAGTGGCAGGCGTGGCTCGATCACGTGCTCGCGTGGCCGGCGGTCTGCCGATTCGGGTCGAAGGAGGAGGTCGCGTTCGAACATCTGCGAAGCGCGATGAGCCTGACGTCGCGCTGGAACCCGATCGTCCGCGGGAAGCGGATGCGGAAGCGGGGTGTTGTAACGCCCTGATTCGGGGAGCACGGGGACAAGGCTGGCTGACGCATCGCCTTTTTCGAAGCGATACGCAAGGATTCCAAACGAATCCGGCACGAGCGTCCTTGCGTGAGCTGAAATACCTGGCCCCGTTCGCACGCGTGAACGGGCGTCAGGCGGCGACGCGCTGGGCCGTCGTGCCGTCGGCGTCCACACAGGGCGCGCGCCACGCCTTCCACGCCATCTATCCTTCCAGACCGCCAGACCGCCAGACCGCCAGACCGCCAGACCGCCAGACCGCCAGACCGCCTCGCGCCTCCCCCGATCCAGGCACCCTCGACCGAACGCAGTATGATTCCGCAGTCGATGCCGGCGATCGCTTCGCTGTAACCGCCCGCCCGCACCGTCGAAGATCTGCCAAGCTTGTTGTAAGCCGGACGCAAACAGCCGCCGCGTGAGAGCGCCGCTGCGAACCCGCGTCCGGACCACCTTCATCGAAACGGTCAGTCAGATGTCAAAGCAAAACAAGAAGATCCTCCTCCTGAGCGTCAGCGCCGGCGCCGGCCATACCCGAGCGGCCGAAGCGATCCGCGCGTTCGCCGACCACCATCCCGCCGGCATCGAAGCTACCCACCTGGACGTGATGGACTTCGTGTCCACCGGTTTCCGCAAGCTGTACACCGATCTCTACATCAAGCTCGTCAGCAGCCAGCCGGCGCTGTGGGGCTACCTGTACCAGAAGACCGACGAAGTCGATCCCGCCGCGCCGTCGCAGAAGGTCCGGCGCGCGATCGAGCGGCTCAATTGTCGGGCGCTGCTTGCGGAAATCGAACGGCAGCGCCCGGACGCGATCATCTGCACGCACTTCCTGCCCGCCGAACTGCTGTCGCGCGAGATCCGCAAGGGGCGCGTCGACACGCCGGTGTGGGTGCAGGTCACCGATTTCGACCTGCACAGCATGTGGGTCGTGCCGAACATGCGCGGCTATTTCGCGGCCAACGACGAGATCGCGTGGCGCATGCACGCGCGCGGCATGGCGCCGGAAACGGTGCACGTCAGCGGCATCCCGATCATGCCGGCGTTCGGCCAGCCGCTCGATCGCGCGGCCTGCGCGGTCGAATTCGGCCTCGATCCCGCGCGCCCGACGTTCCTGATGATGTCCGGCGGCGCGGGCCTCGGCGGGCTCGACGTGCTGGCCGCGCGCCTGCTCGAGATGGACGCCGACTTCCAGCTGATCGCGCTGGCCGGCAAGAACAAGGCGATGCTGGCGTCGTTGCAGGAACTGGCCGCGCAGCATCCGGGCCGGCTGTTTCCGCAGGGCTTCACGCAGCAGGTCGAGCGCCTGATGGCCTGCGCCGACCTCGTGATCACGAAGCCGGGCGGCCTGACGACGTCCGAATGTCTCGCGATGCAGCTGCCGATGATCGTCAACTCGCCGATCCCGGGCCAGGAAGAGCGCAATGCAGATTTCCTGCTCGAACAGGGCGTTGCGCTGAAGGCGATCGACGACGATGCGCTCGTCTATCGGATCCACGCGTTGCTGCAGACGCCGGAGCGTCTTGCCGACATGCGCCGCCGTCTCGCGCCGCTCGGGCGGCCGCTCGCCGGCCGCTTCGTGCTCGATCGCGTGCTGGGCCTGGAGCCGGCTGCATGAGCGTCGCGCGATTTGTGCCGACGCGCCATACGGTGTTCGTCGTCGCGTGGGTCGTGCTGCTCGCGTACTTCTTCGCGAACGTCGAGATCCAGATCGAAGGCAGCGCAGGCTGGGCCGCCAACCTGCCGACGTGGCGCATCGAACATCACTGGCTGCTCGACATCTTCTGGGGCGGGCGGCCGATGACCGGCTACCACGCGTGGGTGTTCCCGTTCGTCGCGCTGTTCTTTCACCTGCCGGCCGTGTTCAACGGACGGTGGTCGTGGCGCATCGAAGCACGGATCATCGCGTGCATCATGGTGTTCTGGCTGACCGAGGATTTCCTGTGGTTCGTGCTGAATCCTGCGTATGGCCTGGCCCGCTTCAATCCGGCGAATGTGCCGTGGCATATCCACTGGCTGGGCGTGGCGCCGACCGACTACTGGACGATGAGTGCCGCCGCGATCGTGCTGTTCATCGTTTCCCGCGAGCGCAAGCGCGCCTTTTATTGATCCCGGACCCGACATGAAAATCGCCGTCATTGCCGCGATCGCCGTCACGCTTGCCGGGCTCGTGCAGCCGGCCCACGCGGACCCGGCCTCCGAGGTGTCCGCCCGGCCGATCAAATGGGCGCAGAGCGTGACCGATGCGCATGTGAACAACCTGCATCGCATTACACCGACGCTGTACCGCAGCGCGCAGTTGTCGCGCTCGGACGTGCCGGAGCTGCAGAAGCTCGGCATCCGCAAGGTCATCAGCTTCCGTTCGTTTCACGCGGACGACACCATCCTGGCCGGCACGCAGATCAGGATGCAGCGCATCCGGATCAACACGTGGGACATCCGCGATGAAGACATGGTCGCTGCATTGAAGGCGCTGCGCACGGCCGATCAGGACGGCCCGGTGCTGATCCACTGCCAGCACGGCGCCGATCGTACCGGCCTCGTGTCGGCGTTGTACCGGATGGTGTACCAGGGCTGGACGCGCGAGCAGGCGCTCGATGAACTGCAGCACGGCGGCTACGGGTTTCATCCGATCTGGCAGAACATCACGAACTACTTGAAAAACGTCGACGTCGCGCGTTTGCGGCGAGAAGTGAACAGCGGCTGACGAACCCATGCAAAACGCCGCCGACAATCACTGTCGGCGGCGTTTCGTCAGGACGTTGATGCGCGGGCAAGATGCCCGCCGTCGTCAGACCGTCTCCGGCTGCCGTGCAGCCTTCGCGATGTTGCGAGCCATCGCGCCGTTCGCGACGAAGTAAGGCACGTCCACCCGCGTAAGCGCCTTGCGTCCGCGAATCTTGTCCGCGATCTTCTCGGCGATCATGATCGTCGGCGCATTGAGGTTGCCGGTCGTGATGATCGGCATGATCGACGCATCGACGACGCGCAGGCCCTCGAGCCCGTGCACGCGGCCTTCTTCATCGACCACGGCCATGTCGTCGTAACCCATCTTGCACGAGCACGACGGATGGAACGCGGTCTCCGCACGGGCGCGCACGAACGCGTCGAGTTCCTTGTCGGACTTGCAGTCCGCACCCGGATTCAGCTCGCGGCCGCGATAGCGGTCGAGCGCGGGCTGCCGCATGATCTCGCGCGTCGCGCGGATCGCGTCGCGGAACTCGCGCCAGTCGAGCGCTTCCGCCATGTAGTTGAAGAGGATGCTCGGATGGTCGTTCGGATCGCGCGAGCGCAGCTTCACGCGGCCGCGGCTCGGCGAGCGCATCGACCCGACGTGGGCCTGGAAGCCGTGCATCTCGATCGCGTTCGAGCCGTTGTAGTTGATCGCAACAGGCAGGAAGTGATACTGGATGTTCGGCCACAGGTCGTCGTCGCGCGTGCGGATGAAGCCGCCCGCCTCGAAGTGGTTGCTCGCGCCGAGGCCGGTGCCGTTCAGCATCCATTCGAGGCCGATCTTCGGCTGGTTCCACCACTTGAGCGCCGGGTACAGCGAGACCGGCTCCTTGCACTCGTACTGGATGTACATCTCCAGGTGATCCTGCAGGTTCTGGCCGACGCCGGGCAGGTCGAGCACGACGGGAATGTCGAGTTCCTTCAGCCATGCGCCGGGGCCGACGCCCGAGCGCTGCAGCAGTTGCGGCGACGCGATCGCGCCGCTGCACACGAGCACTTCGCGGCGCGCATGCGCGGTTGCACGTTCGCTGCCGCGCAGGTACGTTACGCCTGACGCGCGCTTGCCGTCGAACAGGATGCGATCGGCGAGCGCGTGCGTGACGATCTCGAGGTTCGGCCGCACCTTCGCCTGGTCGAGGTAGCCGCGCGCGGTGCTGGCGCGGCGGCCCTTCGGCGTGACGGTGCGGTCCATCGGGCCGAAGCCTTCCTGCTGATAGCCGTTCAGGTCGTCGGTGCGCGGATAGCCGGCCTGCACGCCCGCATCGACCATCGCCTCGAACAGCGGATTCACGCCCGGCTTGCTGGTCGTGACCGACACGGGGCCGTTGCCGCCGTGGTAGTCGTTCGGGCCGACGTCGCGCGTTTCGGCTTTCTTGAAGTACGGCAGGCAGTCGAGGTACGTCCAGTTCTCGAGGCCCTTGTGCGTCGACCAGTTGTCGTAGTCGAGCGCGTTGCCGCGGATGTAGCACATGCCGTTGATCAGCGACGAGCCGCCGAGCCCCTTGCCGCGGCCGCATTCCATCCGGCGGTTGTCCATGTGCGGCTCGGGGTCGGTTTCGTACGCCCAATTGTAGCGGCGGCCCTGCAACGGGTAGGCGAGGGCGGCCGGCATCTGCGTGCGGAAGTCGAAGCGGTAGTCGGGGCCACCGGCTTCGAGCAGCAGCACCGTCACGTCCGGATCTTCCGTCAGGCGCGTTGCGAGCACGTTGCCCGCGGAACCTGCGCCGCAGATGATGTAGTCGTATTCGCGTGTCGTCATGACGGTCAGTCTCCTTTCGGGATTCTTAAAACACCGGGTTGTAGCGGCCGAGCTCGACCTGCACCGACTTGATTCGAGTGTAGTGCTCGAGCGTCGTGATGCCGTTCTCGCGTCCGACACCGGATTGCTTGTATCCGCCAACCGGCATCTCGGCCGGCGATTCGCCCCACGTGTTGATCCAGCAGATGCCGGCTTCGAGACGATGGATCGTGCGGTGCGCGCGCGACAGGTTCTCGGTCACGACGCCGGCCGCGAGGCCGTAGTGCGTATCGTTCGCGCGGGCGATCACTTCGTCCTCCGATTCGAAATCGAGGATGCTCATCACCGGCCCGAAGATTTCCTCGCGGACGATCTTCATGTCGTCGCGGCAATCGCCGAACACGGTCGGCGCGACGTACTGGCCGCTGCCGAAGTGGCCGTCGGTCAGGCGCGTGCCGCCCGCGAGCAGCTTCGCGCCTTCGGCCTTGCCGCTTTCGATGAAGCCGAGCACCTTGTCGAGCTGCGCGGCCGACACGAGCGGGCCGAAGTTGGTGTCGGCATCGGTCGGCTTGCCGACGCGGATGCGCTTCACGCGTTCGAGCACGCGCTGCGTGAATGCATCCTTGATCGAGCGGTGCACGAACACGCGCGTGCCGTTCGTGCAGACCTGGCCCGAGCTGAAGAAGTTGGCGGTCACCGCGATGTCGGCGGCGCGGTCGAGATCCGCATCGTCGAATACGATCAGCGGCGACTTGCCGCCGAGTTCCATCGTCACTTCCTTCAGCGACGACGCGCCGGCCAGCGACATCACCTTCTTGCCGGTCTCGACGCCACCCGTGAACGACACCTTCGCGATGTCCGGATGGCCCGTCAGCAGCGCGCCGACCGAGCCGTCGCCCTGCACGACGTTGAACACGCCGGCCGGCACGCCGGCTTCCGTATAGATTTCCGCGAGCTTCAGCGCGGTGAGCGGCGTGACTTCGCTCGGCTTGAACACCATCGCATTGCCGGCCGCGAGCGCGGGGGCCGTCTTCCAGCACGCGATCTGGATCGGGTAGTTCCAGGCGCCGATGCCCGCGCACACGCCGAGCGGCTCGCGGCGCGTGTAGACGAACGACTCGGCGCGCAGCGGCACCTGCAGCCCTTCGATCGCGGTCGCGAGGCCCGCGTAGTACTCGATCACGTCCGCGCCGGTGACGATGTCGACCGCGAGCGTCTCGCCGATCGGCTTGCCCGTGTCGCGCGTTTCCAGTGCGGCGAGCTCGTCGTTGCGCTCGCGCAGCAGGTCGACGGCGCGGCGCAGGATGCGCGAGCGCTGCATCGCGGTCATCGCGGCCCATTCACGCTGGCCTTCCCGGGCGGACGCGACCGCGCGGTCGACGTCGGCCGCGCTGGCCTGCTGCACCTGCGCGAGCAGTTCGCCGGTGGCGGGATCGAAGGTGTCGAAAGTCTTGCCGCTCGTGGCGTCGACGTAACCGCCGCCGATGTAGAGGCGCTGCAAACCGAATACGGACATGAGGATCTCCTTGAGGGCGACTGCGTGACGCGTCAGTCGGACGCGAGCAGCAGGTCGATGTAATCGTGGGCGAGCTTCAATGCAGCCCGGGTGTCGATCGGGCCGCCGGCGAGTGCGCCGCGCAGCCACAGGCCGTCGATCAGCGCGGCGAGGCCGCTGGCGGCTTCGCGCGCTGGCGTGCGCGGCAAGGCCTTCGCGAATTCGGCGCACAGGTTCGAGTGCAGGCGCCGCGTGTTGACGTGCTGCAGGCGCTTGAGCATCGGGTCGTGCATGCTCTGCGACCAGAACGCGAGCCACGTCTTCATCACGGGTGCGCTGACCTGCGTGTCGTCGAAGTTCGCGGCGACGATCGCGCGCAGCCGGGAGCGCGGATCCTTGCGTGCCGCGACCCGGCGGCGCGTGGTGGCCGACCACAGGTCGCGCAGCACGTGCCGCATCGTCGCTTCGAGCAGGCCGTCCTTGTCGCCGAAGTAATGGCTGACGATGCCCGTCGAGATGTTCGCGCGCTGCGCGACCGATGCGAGCGTCGTGCCGGGCAGGCCCGCTTCGTCGATCGACCGCAGCGTGGCGTCGATCAACTGTGCGCGGCGAATCTCCCGCATTCCGACTTTCGGCATCGCGACTCCCTTCGCCCGGACGGGCCGTCCATGGAAGTCGAGAGCTTAGCGGTTTTTTATTGATCGTTCAATCAACAAAAAATCGGGGTCCGACGGTGAAGGCAGGTGGCAGGCCGATGAACGAGGCCCCCGATCGCACGTTGTGCAGGTGCGGAAAAACAATTGAAAGATGATTAAAAATGCTGAAGTTTGTTTAAAACGCTTTCTGAATAGAGCGATCAATCCGGTTAATCGTTGCGGGTGTCGTCGCGATTACGGAATGAAAGAGTATTGAGCTGTGTGATATTCGGTTAAGCATGGAAGTCGGCCCGTGAAGCGACGTCACGATTCATTCATGAAAATCCGTTTGAAATAAGCGAATGAAACGACATAACTCATTGATTGTAAATGAATGTATTTGAATAATGCAGGGGTGGGCCACCGCTTCGCAAACGATTGCGATCACCCTCGAACGAATTCCGCTTACCATAAAAAATCAGGGAATAATTTGAATCTGCCGCATTTCCCAACCGAGTAGAGGGTGTCGTTGGAATGACTTGAGTCAGTAATATTGTCCGTATTAGTATGGCGCCGCACTACGAGGAATGAATCGATGCCGCCGGTATTGCCGCGGTGCATTGGCCAACAGCGCGATTCGGATTGCGCGCGAAAAACCGGCGCAGTCATTGCGCACCTGCAGCATGCCGCGACGTCGAGACGCCGCATCCACCGGAGAACGACGATGCTGACCGAAAAACACGTGGTCCCGCTGCCGAATGGTCTGAAGGTCTACGTCGAACGGAACGTGTTCGACCCGGCGTTCGACACGGCGATGCTCGTCAACGGCGCACTCGCGACGACCGCGTCGTTCGGGCAGACCGTCCAGTATCTCGGCGAGCGGATGAACACGATCTGCTTCGACCTGCCGTACGCGGGGCAGTCGCGCCAGCACAACCCGGGCTGCTTCATCCTGACGAAGGACGACGAAGCCGCGATCCTGCAGCACCTGGTCGAGCGTTTCGCGCCGGCCTACCTCGTGTCGGTGTCGTGGGGCGGCGTCGCGTCGCTGTTCGCGCTCGCACGCGGCTGCCCGAGCGTGCGGCGCGCGGCGATCTGCTCGTTTTCGCCGTTCCTGAACGACGCGATGGTCGACTACGTGACGCGCGCCCGCGACCACATCGCGGCTGGCGAGAACCTGAAAGCCGCGCAGCTGCTGAACGACACCGTCGGCCGCTACCTGCCGCGCATCATGAAGCTGTACAACTACCGCTATCTCACGCGCCTGCCGCGCGACGAGCAGGACCAGGTCGCGTTCCACGTCGACCAGATCCTGTCGCTGCAGCCCGAGCGCTACTTCAGCGAGTTCTCGAACATCGGCTGCGAGCTGCTGTTCCTGAACGGCGAGCGCGACGAATACACGACGCCCGCCGACGTGCGCCAGCTCGGTGCACACGTGCCGCGCGCGCGGTTCGCGACGGTGCCGGACGCCGGCCACTTCCTCGACATCGAAGGCCGTGCGCAGCGCGAATACACGCGTTCGGCGTTGCTCGACTTTTTCTGCGGCGGGTCGTCGCTCGCCGCCGGCATCGCGCTCGCCGCCGCGCAGGCGTGCGTGCCCGCACCGATGCACGCGTTGTCGTCGTGACGCCGCACGCCGTGCGTGCGGTACGTGCGGCGCTCCCGAATTCCCATCCCAACGAGGCAGGCCAGCCGTGAATATCGTTAAGACCATCGCCATCGTCGTTCCGTGGGCCGCGTGGCTCGCCTACTGGATCGCCACTTCGCAAGGCGTGAAGACGACCGTGCGCAAGGAAGCGTCACGCTCGCGCACGCTGCAGTCGATTCCGCTGATCGTCGGCGGCGCGCTGATCATCCTGCCCGATCCGTCGTGGCAGGCGCTCGTGCCGGACTGGCAGCGCTTCGGCCTGCAGGCGCAGTGCGGGCTCGCGGTGCTGGTGGCCGGCCTGCTGTTCTCGGTGTGGGCGCGGCTGCACCTCGGCACGAACTGGAGCGTGTCGGTCACGCTGAAGGAAGACCATGAGCTCGTCCGCACCGGGCCGTACGGGCTCGTGCGGCACCCGATCTATACGGGCTGCCTGATCGCGCTCGTCGGCGCCGCACTGATCGGCGGCGAATGGCGCGGCGCGATCGGCGTGCTGCTCGTGTTCGCGTCGCTCGCGTACAAGGTGCGCGTCGAGGAAAGCTGGCTGACCGGGTATTTCGGGCCGGCGTACGCGCAGTATCGGCGCGAAGTCGCGGCGCTGATTCCCGGCTTCTACTGAACCCCGCGAGGCGCACGATGGCGAAGATGATCGTGACCGCGATCGGTTCGGCGGGCGACGTGCATCCGCTGCTCGGCGTCGCGCGCACGCTCGCGGCGCGCGGTCACGACGTCGTGTTCTGCACGCACGCGCCGTTCGAGGCGGCCGTGCGGCGTTGCGGGTTCGCGTTCGTGCCGATCGGCACCGCGGCCGAATACGAGGCCGCGATGGCGAACCCCGCGCTGTGGGATTCGCGCACGTCGTTTCGTACGCTGTGGCAGGTGATCGCGCCGACGCTGCGCCCGCATTACGACGCGCTGCGTGCGCTGACCGACGGCGACACGGTGCTCGTCGGCACGCTGTGGGCGTTCTCCGCGCGCTTCATGCAGGAGCTGCACGGCACGCCGTACGTGTCGGTGCAGGTGTCGCCGTCGACGCTGCTGTCCGCGCATGCGCCGCCGACGCACCCGCGCCTGACGATTCCCGCACGCTGGCCGCTGCCCGTGAAGGCGGCGCTGATGACGCTGATCGAGCGCCAGGTGCTCGATCGCGCGTGCGGCCCCGCGCTCAACGCGGTGCGCCGCGATCTCGGGCTTGCGCCTGCGCGGCGCGTGCTGGGCCGCTGGCTGCATTCGACCGATGGCGTGCTGTGCCTGTTTCCCGGCTGGTTCGCGCCGCCGCAGCCGGACTGGCCGTCGAATCACCGGCAAAGCGGTTTCCCGCTGTTCAACGATATTGCGACCCCTGAAGAAGATGTGGCACTCGATGCGTATCTCGCGGCCGGTGAGCCCCCGGTCGTGTTCACGGCCGGTTCGACACGCGTCGATCACGCGGCCTACGCGCGCGCGGTGGCGGATGCGCTGCGCACGACCGGCGCGCGCGGGATCCTGCTGACGCCGGACGATGCGGCGCCGGACAGTGACCGTTTGCTGGTGCGCCGCTTCGTGCCGATGCGCACGCTGCTGCCGCGCTGCCGCGCGCTCGTGCATCACGGTGGGATCGGCACCGCGGCGCTTGCATTCGAGGCCGGGATCGCACAGGTCATCACGCCGTTCGCGCACGACCAGTTCGACAACGCGCAACGGGTCGCCGTGAGCGGCTGCGGCGTGCGGGTCGACGGCCCGATCGACGGCGCGTGA